>NZ_JAFBEP010000018.1 GCF_016908775.1 Defluviitalea raffinosedens
GATTCCGCATCTCAAGGGTAATCCGTCGATAGCCATATCGACCTTGATGCTCATGGTAAATCGCCGTGATCTCATCTTTTTCGATACGGTACTTGTCAGGCCGCTGAGCACGCTTCAAATAATAGTAATATGTACTTCTGGCAACACCAGCTAATTTAAGTAATGCTTCAAGCGGATATTTCTGCCTTAATTCAGAAATGACAGCTACTTTTTCTTCTGTTCTGACTTTTCCCGCTCTTGAATTAAGGCATTCAATTTTTTTAGATATTCATTCTCCATGCGAAGACGCTGAACTTCAGCAAGAAGATCCTCATTTTCTTTGATATCTTTCTTATCTTTCCTTGGCTTTTTTGTGCTCATTTTCCGTGACCGACCTCGCCGTTCTTCGTAAAGTGCTTCTTTTCCCTCTTCATAATAAGTACGTTCCCATTTTGATACTGTTGTTGGACTTTGAACTCCAAAAAGTGCTGCAGTTGATCTTATAGACAAAGAGTTCTGATGCATATATTCTACAACATGAATTTTGAACTCTCCACTAAAAGTTCTGCGGGCATTAATAAGCTGGTCTATTCCACCGTTTTTGTAGAGAGCAACCCAGTTTTTAATTATTGACGGGTTAATTCCATATTTAGCAGCTAAAGCACGATAGCCACCTGTATGACCGTCTAAATACTCACTTACAATTGCCAACTTAAACTCATCAGAATATTTCTTTTTCCCTGACATTCGAAAACCCCTTTCATTAGTATTTTGTCTAACGAAAGGGGTTCACTTCATTTTAGGTTAGTGTGTTTTTTATTTAATATTATTGTTAAAAAGCTATA
The DNA here is from genome assembly GCF_016908775.1 of Defluviitalea raffinosedens. Classification (NCBI taxonomy): domain Bacteria; kingdom Bacillati; phylum Bacillota; class Clostridia; order Lachnospirales; family Defluviitaleaceae; genus Defluviitalea; species Defluviitalea raffinosedens. The sequence continues at coordinate 825 of NZ_JAFBEP010000018.1, forward strand.
TGGATATTAAAATAAAAACGCTTAATGAAAAATATCACATCGAGGATGGATGAAATTATGGAAGTGTTTGTAAGAGAATATCAAGACAAAGATATACCATCTATGATTGCGATTTGGAATGAGATTGTGGAAGAAGGAAATGCATTTCCTCAAACAGATAAACTGGCTTTTGATGAGGCAAAAAGATTTTTTTGATCTCAAACCTATACAGGCGTAGCTTTAGATGGAAATGAAGTCCTTGGATTATATATTTTACATCCTAATAATTTAAAATTCTACAGTTTAATGCTGTAGTTTCTACAAATACAGTTGCAATTCGTTTATATGAAAAATAGGTTTTCATAGATTAGGTGTCATTCCTGGAGGATATTTGCTTAAAGACGGCAGTTACACAGATATAATTTTGTATTATATTGAGTTATAATAGAAACTAAAAAAGAGGATAAGTTTGATCATGAAAAGTATAAGTGAATTTGTGGAGCAATTAGCATCTATGGAAGTTACGCCGAACGTATTTAATCAGTACTCTTACGATTTTCCAGAGAACTCCATAAGAAGAGACAATCTCTTACTGTATTTAAATCAGATGGACCAATTAAAACCTAAAATTTTACTTGTAGGAGAAGCACCGGGATATAGAGGCTGTCGCCTTACAGGAGTTCCTTTTACCAGTGAGCATTTACTTATGAATAACATGGATGGGTTAAAATTATTCGGCAGCGCAAACTGTTATAAGCTGGCAGCCGAAAATTCGAAGTTATCAAAGGAAGCTACAGCTACTATTATATGGAGTACCCTTATAGAGTACAATATTATTGCATTAGGATGGAGTGCCTTTCCCTTTTATCCTCATAAAAAAGGTAATTCGAACAGTAACAGACCACCATTAAAAAAAGAGTTGGAAATTGGACAGAAGCCTCTTCTTCAGATCATAGAATTCTTTGATATAAAAAAAGTAATTGCAGTAGGCAATAAAGCTGATGAAAATCTTAAGGTATTAGGAATTAGCTGTGACAAAGTCAGACACCCTGCGCAGGGAGGAAAAAATGAATTTGTAAAGGGTATGAAAACACTATTAGGTCCTAGATAAAAAAATGGTGCCTTATCACAGGCACCGTTTTTTATTTACATACTATTTACACACTATTCAACAATGGTTACGGAATATTTTTTCATTAATTCTTCTTGTTTTTCTATATATGCTTTTTGTTGTTTATAGAATAAGCATTGGTTTTTTGCTTCATCTTTTACTTCTTCAAAGGAGCTTTCCTTTTCTTCATTTACTTTGTCAACTTTAATGATATGATAGCCAAATTGAGTTTGAACAGGTTTGCTGATTTCTCCGGCTTCCATAGAAAAAACAGCCTGGTCAAATTCAGGCACCATTTTTCCTTGAGAGAATTCACCAAGGACACCGCCGCTATCTTTGGAAGGGCATCTTGAATATTTACGAGCTGCATCAGAAAAATCCAGTCCGTGCTCGATCTCATCTAATATGTTCAATGCTTCTTCTTCACTATCTACTAAAATATGACTGGCAGCTACAGTTTTTGGCTGGATAAACATCGCTTTATTTTCTTCAAAATATTTTTGAACTTCTTCGTCACTTACGGAAACAGAAGACATGAATTTATTTGCAGCATACTGCATTAGTAAGGACTTTTTCATCTGCTCTAATACTGTAACAAAATTCTCTTCTTTGTCAAATTCTTTTTCTAAAGCTTCAGAGTAAAGTAATTCCTGAGCAATAATCTCGTTAAGTAATTGCTTTTGGCCTTGTGGGCTTCTAAAATGTGCAGCCTGTTGACCTAAATTTTGCATAAGTGAATAAATATCTGATTCTTTGATTTCTCTGCCATCAACAATGGCTAATACCTTATTTTCCATGAAAAAATCTCCTTTGTCATATTAAGTATCCACAAAAGTGTACCATGAAATCAGCAGAATGTAAAATGAAGTTTGATCTAAATCAAATAAAAATAGAAGTTAACAGAAAGCACCCTGTTAACTTCTCTATACATATATAATATATTAGCAGCAACGTTCTTTAAAGAGACCTTCTATAACGTCTGCAGGATCAGCAATGACTTCACAGATGCAGTCAATGTCAACGAATTTAATATCTCCATTTGGGCTGGCGATGAGCAGATTTCCTTCTACACCGAGTATAGTAACTTCTTCACATTTTCCGGATTTTAATACGATTATTACATCTTCATCAATGAGACTTTTTAAAATGTCTTTAATGTTGCGAGGTAATACGACATTATTTTTTGTAGTTCCTTGAACTTCCATTTTTCTTTTCATTTTATCACCTCCTTCTAGTATCAATATATGAATTTCTTTCGGACATGTTGCAAAAATTCGACAAAGATTTTTAAAATACTATTGATTTGATTAAAGCTGGAAGGAATCATATGTTTTTGATAAAATATGAATAAAGTGCAATTGGGTATCAAAAGGGTTAGAAAATCATTGAAGAGGAGAGATCAGATGGATGTAGTAAAAGGATATAGGTGTACCAGTTGTGGAGGAGGATTGAAATTTGATCCTGCTTCTCAAAAGTGGAAATGTCAGTATTGCTTGAGTGAGTTTAGTAAGAATGAAATTGAAACGGATACACCAATAGAAGAATCTCTTGAAAAAGATATTTCAGACTTGGATTCTTATCATTGTACCAGTTGTGGAGCTGAATTGATTGCAGACAATACAACTTCTGCCACTTTTTGTTTGTATTGCAGAAGTCATAGTATTATTAAGTCCAGGTTTTCGGGGAAATTCAAGCCAAAGAGTCTTATTCCTTTTAAAATAACAAAGGATCAAGCTGAAGAACTTTATAAAAAGTGGATTAGCAAGCGTATATTTGCTCCCAAGGATTTTAAACGTAAAGAAGAAATTGAAAAGATCACAGGAATATATGCTCCATTTTGGCTGTTTAATTGTAAAAGTGAAGGTATGATTAGAGGAGAAGGCACTCGGACGCGATCCTGGACCAGTGGAAATTATCAGTATACCCAAACCAAATATTATCACGTGATGCGGGGAGGGCATGCTAAATATCACAAAGTGCCGGTGGATGCTTCAAAAAAACTGGATGATAAGTTTATGCATATGATAGAGCCATACAATTATAATGATTTGACTGATTTTTCAATGAAATATATGTCAGGATTTATGGCTGAAAAATACGATGTGGAAGCATCGGAAGCAGAAGTAGTTATGAAAGGCAGAGTAGAGAAATACATGGAAGAACGGTTAAGAGAAACTGTAGACGGGTACACATCGTTTTCTCTCCACGACAAAAAGGTATCTCTTTCAGATATACATAACGAATACTCAATGCTCCCTATTTATCTTCTGAATAACAAATATAAAGGAAAAGACCATATATTTATTGTAAATGGCCAAACAGGAAAAGTAGTAGGAGACACACCGATTAGCCGTTCACGACAGTTTGCATTTATGGGAATTGTTTTTGCAATAGTTTGGATCATATCTGTGTTTGGAGGTGCCTTCTTTGTTTAAAAGATTAAATGTTTTATTGATTGCTTTTATATTTTTCATGATTATTGGTCCAGCTTATGCTGTTTCCGGTGAATTAAGCAATGTTAAAGATTATTTAGATTATCTGACAGATGATGAAGAAAGTGAATTACAAGAGGCTATTGACAGTGTTAGAACCGGTTACAATCTGGATGTTGTTATTGTGATTACGGATGATACAGAAGGCAAATCATCCAAAGATTTTGCCGACGATTATTATGATTATAACGGACATGGTGTCGGCAGTGATTCTTCCGGGCTACTTATGCTTATTAATATGGCTGAAAGAGAGGTCTGGATTTCTACAACCGGTAAAGCGATTGATATATTTACAGACAGCAGAATTGCAGAAATGATTGATGATGTTGTAGGACCTCTTTCTGAGGGTGAGTATTTTGAAGCTTCCAATACCTTTATTGATGATATAAGATACTATGTAGAAATGGGAGTACCCCAGGGACAGCATAGGGTAGAGCAGGAATATCAGGGGCAGTCCAGTACAGCCTATTATCATAAAGTTACTTATTTCGATAAAGTTCTAGGATTGATGCAGTCTTTTTATGTATTTCTTTTCGCTTTGATTATTTCAGGAATCGCTACTATACTAGCATCTCTTTCCAGTAAAGGAACTGTTACGATTAATAACCATACTTATGAAGCAAAAGGTTCATTTGTCCTTTCAAGTAGCAGAGATGATTTCATAAGAGAAACTACTACAAAAACTGAAATTCACAAGGATTCCGGAGATTCAACCAGCAGCATTCATACTGGCAGCAGCGGAACGACCCATGGTGGTGGAGGCGGAAAGTTTTAGAAACATTCTTAGAAGCTTATTTAATCAGAAATTAATTTCTGAATTAAGTAAGCTTTTTACATACTTGGCATAGTAAAAGGATGCAGAAAAAACACCGATTTTTATTAAAAATTCCCTTGATCCCAAATATTTTAGAGGCTTTTTCTTTATGCTATAATAGTAAAAATATAAAAATACATAAAGGTTGTGAAATCATTGAATAACAGCAAGCCAAATAAGGACACTTTATATAGAAGGTATTCAGAGTACTTACGAGAAAAATACGGCGAAAAAGTATATAAACTTCCAATTAATTTACCTGTTACTTGTCCCAATAGAGATGGTATATCAGGATGCGGTGGATGTACTTTTTGCGGAGATGAAGGGGCGGGGTTTGAAAATTTATCTAATTTAATACCTGTACCTGAGCAAATTCGTAAAAATAAAGAATATATCAGCAAGAAATATAAAGCGAGAAAATTTATTGCTTATTTTCAAAACTTTAGTAATACCTATATGCCTTTTGATACTTTTAAAATGGTTATGGAACAGGCTGCCAGAGAAAATATTGTCCAACTGGCCATTTCTACCAGGCCAGATTGCATCAGAGAAGAGTATTTGCAGTTTTTATCGGAATTAAAGATCAAATATAATATTGATATTGCGGTAGAATTGGGCCTTCAGACGGTTAACTATCATTCTCTTCGTAAAATCAACAGGGGGCATACTTTGGCTGAATTCATAGATGCTGTATTGAGAATAAAAAAATATGGTTTTGAAACATGTGCGCATTTAATTTTAAATCTTCCCTGGGATACGAGAATGGATGTTATAGAAAGTGCAAAAATTCTGTCAGCGCTTTCTGTTGATCAGGTGAAGCTCCATTCTTTGTATATTGTAGAAAATACCGTAATGGGGGAGCAATTTAAAAATAGAGAATTTGAGATGATTTCTGTTGAAGAGTATAAAAAAAGAGTTATAGATTTTCTTGAATATCTTTCTCCGTATATCGTTATTCAAAGACTTATTGGAAGGGCTCCTGAAGAAAATACCTTGTTTGTTAACTGGAATACAAGCTGGTGGAAGATCAGAGACGAAATAGAGGAAGAAATGCGAGCAAATCATTATTATCAAGGACGGTTGTGTAATTATCTGAACGGAAGTGCTGTACGACATTTTTTTGATTGAGAAAAGACTAAGAGCCCTTCTTAACAAATAAGAGGGATAAAAGAATTAACATGGATTTCCATAATCGATGCATATAATAAGACAGAACCTAAGGATCTGTCTTTTTTAATTTGTAAAGGGGTGCCAAAATGAAAAAAAAGAGGAAAAAAGTAATATGGAGAAAGAGGAGAAACTATGATAAAATATATTTGATTTTGGTCCTTGTTGTATTAATGAGTATTTTCTTAATAAGAAAATGTGTTTATAAAGACAGCAGACAACTTCCGGCACTTGTTGAAAAAGTAGCAGCATTTAATATTCCGGGGGATATTTTATATAAATTAAAAAATATCTCTGAAATAACAGAAACAGATTTCATTGAAGCGGTTACATTTTATGCTTTGGAAAATGATTTTACTATAGCTGAAAACATCACGATCGATCAGAAAGAACTTTATACATTTTGTACAGAGGACATGAATAAAATTAGAAAAAAGTATAATAAAAAAGAGGTTCAAAAACTTTATAGGATCTATGAACAGGCATTAAAGGATGTTAATGTATTTCCAGTTCCAGATATAGGGGAATATATCTATTCTAATTCCTGGGGGGCAGATAGAGATTACGGAGGAAAAAGAAAGCATTTAGGAACAGATATCATTGATGTTCATAATCAACGGGGAAGTATACCTATTGTCAGTATGACAGATGGGATTGTTGAGCAAATGGGATGGAATGAAAAGGGTGGATGGAGAATAGGCATCAGATCTCCCAGTGGAGCTTATTTTTATTACGCTCATCTGGATTCTTATTCTTCTGAGGTTAGCGAGGGGATGGAAATCAAATCAGGACAATGTATAGGATATATGGGAGATTCAGGATATGGAAAAGAGCCTGGTACAATAGGGAACTTTCCGGTTCACCTGCATTTAGGCATTATGCTTGATGTTTCATTTGTAAAAGAAGAATTGTGGATCAACCCCTATGCTATCCTTAAGTATGCAGAATATAATAAAGTAAATTGGAATGGACCAGATGAAAGGTTTTAGGGTCACGTTTAACGATTTATATGATATAATCTAACAGTTAATAGATTTTTGATATACTAAGGAAGAGGGGTCATATGTCTATATATGCAATAGGTGATTTGCATTTAAGTGGATCAGTTGATAAACCTATGGATAAATTCGGTAAAAATTGGGAGAATCATGCTGAAAAAATTAAAAAGCATTGGCTCGACATCATTTCTGAAGAAGATACAGTATTAATTCCTGGAGATATTTCATGGGGAATGACATTGGAAGAAGCAGAAATTGATTTGCAATACATCTATGAGTTGCCGGGAAAGAAAATACTTATTAGAGGTAATCATGATTATTGGTGGAAGTCTGTAACGAAATTAAATACGATATATGATAACATGTACTTTCTTCAAAATGATTTTACAGTTGCAGAAAGTTTTGCTATTTGTGGCGGAAGAGGCTGGATTTGTCCTAACGATACAAAATTTACTGCCCATGATCAGAAGATTTATGAACGAGAAGAAAAAAGATTACGGTTGTCCCTTTTGGCAGCTAAGAAGGCAAACTATGACAGAATCATTGTGATCATGCATTATCCTCCCACAAATGAAAATCTGGAGCCTTCCATTTATACTCAGTTATTTGAAGAATTTAAGGTGGAAAAAGTTATTTACGGCCATCTTCATGGAAAAGAGTCTTTTAATCTGGGGCTGCAGGGACATTATAACGGCATTGAATATAGATTGGTTTCTTCTGATTATATTGATTTTAAGCCGGTCCTTATTTATTAAGCCATGGCAGGAGCGTTTGCCACGGCTTATATACCATCTAGATCCAAAAGTTACTCGTAATTTTCTACTGCTTTTAGAATCATTTCTTTTAAATCATCTTCATCGTAGTCTTTTGGATCGGTTTCGATATCTAATTCTTCAAATTCACCGGTTATAGAATTGTAATTGGCCTGAAAAGTTGTTAGTAATTCTTCTTCGAAAGTAATTTCGCCTTCAATGAGCCAAACGTCATCGGATTTATCTACAGTAATAATATTAATTTCTGTAATATTCATTACGGTTGCCATAATTAATCTCCTTTCTTATCAATAACTTGGTATTTATATATCAATGTTTTATGTAATTTTGTGAAAATAATACATGCAAAATAATTACAAAGATTAACAATTCGACAAAATCAGATTGTAATTCTGAAATAATTATTATAAAATAAATAAAAAGGAGATTATTATAAAATTATAGATAAATATCAATAGGGGGGAGAAAAAGGTGGAAACTAACGAAAAAAGAAGATTCTTACGTTTCCCTAATGAATCTGAAGTAAAAATAAAAATGAATGATACTTTGTCATCCTATCCTATGGAAGATTTTTCTGCTGGTGGGTTTAGAATAAGTTATGTTGAGGATTTTGAAATAGGTCAAATTGTAGAAGCTGAAATAGACTTTGATTACGGTCAGTTTGTAACAAAAGCAAAAGTTAAATGGATTAATAAAGAAAGAGGAGTAGGTTTTGAATTTATAGATCTTGAAATGTTTTCTTAAAAGAGCTTAAGAAGCTCTTTTTTTGATGAAATGAGTTATAATGTTTATACTATTTATAAAATCCATTTTTAAAGAGGAGTAGATACATTGATTAAGTTACCTGCACAATTTGAAGAAAAGATGAGAGGTCTTCTTAAAGATGAATTTAATGAATATGTTAAGTCTTTTGAAGAGAAAAGATATTATGGATTGAGGGTCAATACCTTGAAAATAGAACCTGGTACATTTAAGGAACGGGTGGATTTTCAATTAAGTCCAGTGCCCTGGTGTAAGGAAGGCTTTTATTACTCAGAAGAAGACAAGCCTGCAAAGCATCCATACTATTATGCAGGGTTGTATTACATTCAGGAACCCAGTGCGATGGCACCGGGAGCTATTTTAGATGTCCAGCCGGGAGATAAGGTGCTGGATTTATGTGCAGCTCCCGGAGGAAAAAGCACACAGCTTGGAGCGAAGTTAAAGCAGGAAGGCGTCCTTTTTGCCAATGATATTAGTGCGAGCAGAATAAAAGCACTTATAAAAAACATTGAGATGGCAGGGATTAGAAATGCAGTGATTACCAATGAAACTCCGGAAAAGCTATCCCTGCGTTTAGAAGAATATTTTGATAAAATATTGGTGGATGCGCCCTGTTCCGGTGAAGGAATGTTCCGGAAAGAACCCCAGGCTCTAAAGAACTGGGAAACCCATGGAGTAGAAAAATGTTGCACGATGCAAAGAAATATACTTCCCCATGCAGCAAAAATGCTTAAGCCAGGAGGATACATGCTGTATTCTACCTGTACCTTTTCTCCTGAGGAAAATGAAGGGACGATAGAAGAATTTTTAAAAACGCATCCTGATTTTGAAGTTGTTCCAATTCCCCACGAAAATGGCTTTTCGCCGGGGAGACCTGAATGGATCGGAGGACGGGAAAGTTTAAGGGGAGCTGCCAGATTATGGCCTCATAAAGTAAAAGGAGAAGGACATTTTTTGGTCCTTCTGCATAAAAAAGAAGGAGAAGTAAAAAATAAAATTTCGATTCCTAAACGGGAAGTATCAGATAAGCAGTTAGAAGATTTTTATAACTTTATGAAAGAGAATATTAATGTTACCTTAAAAGGGGACTTTAAAATTCATAGAGACAATCTTTACCTGGTTCCAAACGATGTACCGGATCTTAATGGTTTAAGAATTATACGATCGGGATGGCTTTTGGGAAGTTTGAAAAAGAACCGTTTTGAGCCTTCTCATGTAATGGCTATGGGACTTACAAAAAATATGGTTAAGAATAGTATTGATTTACCGCTAGGTGATCCCAATGTGATGCGCTATTTAAAAGGTGAAACCCTTCAAATAGCAGGCAATAAGGGATGGAATCTGGTATGTGTAGATGGTTATCCCCTGGGGTGGGGTAAAATGCAGCAAAACATGTTAAAAAATAAATATTATCCTGCATGGCGATGGATTTAGTGGAGGCTGAAATGACAGATTTTTTACCGATTTCAAAAAGAGATATGGAAAAAAGAGGATGGGAATATGTTGATTTTGTTTTGATATCAGGTGATGCTTACGTAGATCATCCTTCTTTTGGAACTGCGATCATTGGACGTATTTTAGAAAGCAGGGGATATAAGGTAGGAATTATTGCACAACCTTCCTGGAAAGATGCTTCTGATTTTAAAAAACTGGGAAAGCCGAGACTCGGGTTTTTAATTACCAGTGGAAACATTGATTCCATGGTAAATCATTATACTGTAGCGAAAAAGAGACGAAATCAAGATGCTTATTCTCCGGGGGGAAAAGCAGGTATGCGGCCGGATAGGGCAACCATTGTCTATGCCAACAGAGCACGGGAAGCCTATAAAGATGTTCCAATAATATTAGGCGGTATTGAAGCAAGTTTAAGAAGACTGGCCCATTATGATTATTGGGACAATAAGGTAAGACGATCGATTTTATTAGACTCTAAGGCCGATTTGATCGTATATGGCATGGGAGAAAAAGCGATTGTTGAAATTGCGGAGGCGTTAGATAGTGGAATACCGGTCAATGAAATAACTTATATCAGGGGAACGGTATATAAGACAAAAGATAAAGAAAGAGCCTATGACTATATGGTGCTTCCGCCTTATAATGAGATTATAAGCTCAAAAGAAAAATATGGAGAGAGCTTCTTAATACAATATGAAAATACTGATGCAATAGCTGCAAAGACGCTTATAGAACCCTATGGGGACATTTATGTGGTTCAAAATCCTCCGGCAATGCCTTTAAGCCAAAAGGAATTAGATGCTGTTTACGATCTTCCTTATATGAGAACCTATCATCCCATATATGAGTCTCAAGGGGGCATTCCCGCCTTACAGGAGGTTAAATTCAGTATTATAAACAATAGAGGATGTTTTGGAAGCTGCAGTTTTTGTGCATTGACTTTTCATCAGGGACGAGTGGTACAGTCGAGAAGCCATGAATCTATTATTCATGAGGCTGAGGCCATGACAGAAGACCCAGAGTTTAAAGGCTACATTCATGATGTGGGAGGGCCTACGGCCAATTTTAGAGAGCCAGCCTGTCAGAAGCAGAAAAGTAAAGGAGCATGTATCAAAAAGCAATGCTTATTTCCTAATCCCTGTAAGCAGCTAAAAGTAGATCATAAGGATTATTTGACTCTTCTTCATAAATTGAGAAACATTCCTAAAGTAAAAAAAGTGTTTATTCGTTCAGGGATTCGTTATGATTATTTGATTTATGATCAGGATGAAAGTTTCTTCAGGGAACTGTGCCAGTATCATATCAGCGGACAACTTAAAGTTGCACCTGAACATATTTCATCCAGAGTGCTTCAGAAGATGGGAAAGCCCAACAGAAATGTATATGATAAATTTGTAAGAAGATACTACGAAATTAATAAAGAGCTGGGGAAAAATCAATTCTTAGTTCCTTATTTGATGTCGAGCCATCCTGGATCGGATATCGAAGCAGCTATTGAGCTGGCAGAATATTTAAGAGATTTAGGCTACATGCCGGAACAGGTGCAGGATTTTTATCCTACCCCCGGGACACTGTCAACATGCATGTATTACACTGAAATGGATCCCAGAACAAAGGAAAAAGTATATGTTGCAAAATCTCCCCATGAGAAAGCCGTCCAGAGAGCATTAATGCAATTTAGAAAGACTGAAAACTACTCGCTTGTCCTGGAAGCGTTGAAGAAAGCCGGCAGAGAGGATTTAATCGGGTATGATAAAAAGTGTTTAATTAAGCCTCGGAAGAAAAACGAACCACAAGAGAAAAGTAAAAAAAGATATAACGGTAAAAGGTTGAAAGATCAACACAAATAATATACAATAAAACAAATTAGCGAGCACGATTTGGGGGGACGGATAACATGTCTCTTTTTAAGAGATTTACTAAGAATACTGCTTCTGATAAAGAAATTACTCAACTTTTAAAAACACTGGATGAAGAAATGGCAAAAATTAAGGTTGAATCCTCAACAATGGAAGCAACTCAGTCCAGAACCAAACGAGAGCTGGACGAATGCCGTGAAGAAATAAAAAAGATGCAGGATTATATAGAACATGCCAGAAACTCAGGAAATACGGAGAACGAAAGGATATTCCTGACCAAAAAGGCTGCACTGGAAGAAAAAGAGAAAACACTGAAAAATGCTTTTGATGCTATGATTAATCATATGCAAAGAATGAATCAGTCTCAAGATCTAATAGTATCTAAAATGAATGAGTTAAAAAATCGCAAGGATGCTATAGATATCAAAATTGAGAGAGCTAAAATATTAGAAAAATTAAATGAGATCAATACCAATGCTTTTTCAGCTTTAGAAGAAAAAGTTAATAGAAGGTTAGACCTGGTAGAAGCACTAGCTGAACTTGATGAGATAGAAAAAGGAAATTTCTAAGGGGGCTAAGTCATGGGTATTTTTGGAAAACAATTATTGAATGTGATTGAATGGAATGAAACAAGGGATGATGTGCTGTTCTGGAAATGGAATAATGATGAAATTAAAAAAGGAAGCAGATTAATCATTAGACCGGGGCAAGATGCCATTTTTCTTTATAATGGTAAGATAGAAGGCATATTTAAAGATGAAGGCAATTATGAAATAGAAACAGAGATCATACCTTTTTTAAGTACATTGAAAGGATTTAAGTTTGGTTTTAACAGTGGACTTAGGGCAGAAATTGTGTTCGTAAATACTAAAGAATTTTTAATCAGATGGGGGACAAAAAATGCCATCAACATTCCTGCTCCAAGTATGCCAGGAGGTATTCCCATACGCAGTTTTGGAACTTTTACGGTTAAAGTGGATGATTATTTAGTGCTTATTGATAAAATCGTAGGAATAAAGAAAACTTTCACAGTGGATGATATCAGGGAAAGGGCCTTAGCAGTCTTAGATCAGCTGCTTATGAAATGGATTGTCAAAGAAGGCAAAAATATGTTTAACCTTCAGGCAAATGCTTTTGATATTGCCAGAGGAATAAGAACGGATTTGGATATGGAAATGATTAAGATTGGATTGACCGTTACCGATCTTACGATATCCAGTTTCAACTATCCGGAACAAATCCAGAAGATGATCGAAAAGAATGCATCTTTTGAAATGGTTGGAAATGTAGACAAGTATCAGAAGATCAGCATAATAGATTCTTTAGAAAAGAATCCCGGTGGTAATATAGGAAGTACCCTTCAAGCCGGTATGGGAATTTCTATCGGAATGGAAATGGCAAAGCAAATGACAAAGCCCCTTACTGAAAACAATCCTTTTGCTGGGCAGAAATTCTGTAAAAAATGTTACGAACCTATAGCCCCTGATACGAAATTTTGCAGCAATTGTGGGGAAAAAGTTGTGGATGATGTTCCAACTGCACCCAAAAAGCAATTTTGCTCTGAATGTGGAGCTAAATTACAGGATGGAGCAAAGTTCTGCAGCGAGTGTGGAAGTAAAATCATATAGATATAAAGGAAAAAAGATGGATCAATATGATGATCCATCTATTGCATTTTATAAATGAATAAATTTGTCTATATCTTTTTCAATAAGCTTAAGAGAATTTTTCCAAAATTCTACAGAGTGAAGATCAATATTCATTTTTTTGGCCACATCCACTAAATTGCTTTTGCCTGTGGCAGCAAGCAAATCATCAAATTCTTTTACAAAGGTTTCGCCTCGTTCTAAATATAAAGCATAGAGTCCTTTAGAGAATAAAAGTCCAAAAGCATAAGGGAAGTTATAATAATTGTAATCGGCATAATAATAATGAGGCTTGCAGACCCACATATAAGGATGAAGGTAATTTTCGTCAAGGCCCTCGCCGTAGGCTTCCTTTTGAGATTCCAGCATCATCTTTTTAAGCTCATTGACAGATAAAGAACCATGTTCTCTTCTTTTAAAAAGTTCATCTTCGAATAAGAAACGACTGTAGATATCCACGATTACTTGAGTTGAACTCATCAGATCGCTTTCAAGTATGGCAAAGGCTTCTTCGGGAGAAGCTTCCTTAAGAGCCGCATTGATGATAATTGTTTCAGCGAAAATGGATGCAGTTTCTGCAATGGGCATAGGATAATCACTGTTTAAATAAGTTTCATTTTTTAAACACTCACCATGATATCCGTGACCAAGTTCATGAGCAAGGGTCACCACGTCATTGAATGTTCCTGTAAAGTTGCTTAAAATTCGACTTTCTTTTATGGCATGGATATTTGAACAGAAAGCACCGCCTCGTTTGCCGTCTCTGGGTTCTGCATCAATCCATCTTTTTTCAAAGGCATTCTTTGCAAAGTTTCCTAAAGCAGGACTAAATTTGCTAAAATTCTTTACGATGAAATCTTTTGCTTCTTCATAAGTGAATTTCATTTCCACTTCACCCATAGGGGCAAACAAATCATAGAAAGGAATTCCATTTTTATGTCCCAGCAGTTCTGCTTTTTTCTTAAGATATTTCCTAAAAGAAGGCAGAGATTCCATAATGGATGAAAACATTGCATCCAAGGTTTCTTGATCCATTCTTGAATGAATCAGTGTCATTTCAAGAGGAGAATGATATCCTCTCATTTTGGATTCAGTGATGACTTCACCCTTGATACCGTTTAAGGATGCAGCAGAGGCTTCTGCAATTTTATCATAGGCCTTAAGTTCAGCTTCATAAGCTGTCTTTCTAAGCTCAGCATCCTTTTCATATGCCATATTGCGTACAATCGGAAGGGGCAATTGCTTGCTTTCTCCATTGATTGTAATATCTACAAGCAAAGTGGATGAAAGGAGTTCCTGAAGTTTTTCCCAGGCTTTTGAACCGGTGTTTTTCATCTTAGCCAGTAAAATTTCTTCTTCGTCGCTTAATAAGTAATTAGTTTCTAAAATAAGTTCTTTTAAATAAAAAGTATGTTCTTTTAAAAGATCCGAACAGCAAATCAAAGTATCTAAATTGCCTAAGGAGTTAAGCCATTTTTTGAACTTCGTTAAGGGTTCGGCAAGATCAGTAATTTTGGCTTCCAATTTTTCTATTACTTGCAGAGCTGTTTCGTTTTTTGCGTCTACACTCATAGTTAAAGAAGCATATTCATATAATCGACTATAAAGATTTCCAAATTCAATTTGCATTTTGAGGTAGTTTTCAATTTTGGAAACAGAACTTTCGATGGAATCTAAATTGTTCTTTGACCATTCTTTTATGGTTTCAATTTTTTCAAATACTTCTTCAAAATCTTTTTGAAACGATTCTGAGTCAAACGAAGGGTATAATTCTTCAAGACTCCAGCGCATATCCATGATGATCACTCCTGTATATATTCTATGGTATAGTATTATAATACCCTTTATTTTAATAAACTACAATATGTATTAATCGAGGAAGTTTAAACTTTACCAGAATGGTCAAGGGAAAAGCTTAACTTTACATAATTTTTATGCTATACTTTAATTGGACAATAAATAAGAAGGGATGTTGATCGCGGTTGAATATGTTAATGCAGAAATTAAAAGAGGTCATAATATCTGTTCTTCCCATTACACTTATTGTACTATTACTTAATTTTACGATAGTTCCTATTGGTAGTAATTTGGTGGGGAGATTTATAGTAGGAGCAGTACTGATTATTTTGGGGCTGTCAATCTTTTTATTTGGAGTAGATCTAGGAATACAACCTATAGGAACGCTTATGGGTGAAAGCATTACAAAAAGTAAAAAGCTATGGGTTGTTTTAATCTTTGGATTTATTCTTGGATTCTTTGTTAATATTGCCGAGCCGGATTTGCAGGTGTTGGCAAAGCAAGTCAGTGATGTTACTTCAGGAGTAATCTCGCAAACGAGTTTACTAGTGGTTGTTTCAATTGGTATAGGCTTAATGGTTTCAGTTGGGTTAGGAAGAATCGTCTTTAATTTCCCCCTTAATAAACTTCTGATCATTTTGTATGGAATTATACTTATCTTAGGATTATTGGCGCCTTCTTCGATTTTAGGCATAGCTTTTGATTCAGGAGGCGCTACAACTGGATCGATGACCGTTCCTTTTATTTTGGCTTTAGGGTTAGGAGTATCCTCCATTCGAGGGGGGAAAGAATCTGAAGAAGATAGTTTCGGTTTAGTGGGAATAGCTTCTACTGGTCCCATGATTGCCGTTTTTATAATGAGTATTTTTTCTGGAATCAAAGAATTAACAGGAGATTTATCAGCGAACACCATAGATGAAATGGGAATCATAGCCCCTTTTATTCATGAAATTCCTAAGATCTCTTTTGAAGTTACAATGGCGTTACTTCCTTTCTTAATCCTTTTCTTTATTTTCCAAAGACTTTTCTTCAAGTTAACCAAAAGACAATTTAGTAAAATCTTAAAAGGTTTGATTTATACTTTTATTGGATTTGTGCTATTTTTAACAGGAGTAAATGCAGGCTTTATGGAAGCAGGCACAATGATTGGTTATGGACTTGCATCTCTGGAGAATAATTGGATTGTCGTACCTATAGGATTTATTCTTGGATTTGCAGTTATTTTAGCGGAGCCTGCTGTTTATGTATTAAATGAGCAAATTGAAGACGTTACTAGTGGACATATTAGAAAAAAAGTAATATTATATACATTGGCAATAGGAGTTGCAGTAGCAGTTTCTCTTTCCATGCTTCGAATAATGGTGAAAGGCATTCAGTTATGGCACTTTCTTTTACCTTTATATGTCTTAGCAATCGTATTATCTTATTTTGCACCCAAAATTTTTGTAGGAATTGCCTTTGACTCCGGTGGAGTGGCTTCCGGCCCTATGACGGCAACATTTATTCTGGCATTTGCCCAAGGGGTGGCGAAGTCCATTGATGGAGCAGATGTTTTAATGGATGGTTTTGGTGTAATTGCTATGGTAGCATTAACCCCACTGATTGCAATACAGATTTTAGGATTAATATATGAATATAAGGCTTCTAAAAGGAGTTGAAATAGATGGAATCGGATACTATGAATAATTATATTCTTACCCTTGTTGTGGTAAATCCCGGAGTGGGCAGTAAGGTTTTGGCAGAAGCAAAACATATCGGTGTAAATGGTGGAACAATTTTTTTAGGAAAAGGAACAACAACCAACCGATTGCTAGAATTTCTTGGATTTGATGAAGAAAAAAAGGAAATTGTATTATTGGGTTCGGAAGATAAATATGAAAGCATACTCCATGAAACTTTAACAAGTAAATTTCATATGGATAAACCTAATCAGGGAATTATCATTACGATACCAATAAAAAGTATAATCGGCAGAATAACTGATATAGGATCTGATGTTGTCAGGGAATTGAAAACAGGAGGGAACCATGACATGCAAATGGAATATGAAGCGGTCTTCACGATCGTAGACAGAGGACTTGGTCATGAAGTTGTGGATGTAGCTAGTTCGGCAGGAGCAAGGGGAGCAACAATTATAAATGCAAGAGGTTCGGGAATTCATGAAGATAATAAATTTTTTGCAATGAATATCGAGCCAGAAAAAGAGATTGTAATGATTATCGTTCCAAAAGAAATATCTGATGCAGTTGTTAAAATTATAAGGGAAAAAATGAAAATAGATGAACCTGGAAAGGGCATAATGTTTGTTATGAATGTTAGCAAGACTTCAGGTTTATTTAGAGAGGATACACACAAATAAAAACATCGACTTTGGTCGATGTTTTTATTTTGAAATGAAGAAAGTATGCTTTGCAAGTTTTTTGAAAATGCGACGAAACACTTTCTTGTTATAAGTTTCTATATTCCAGATATTCGTCATATGTCATTTGCTTATCAATGATACCATCCGGAGTAAATTCAATGATTCGGTTTGCAACGGTTTGAATCAGTTGATGGTCATGGGATGCAATCAAAATATTGCTTTTAAAATCAATCAGGCCATTATTTAGTGCTGTGATAGATTCTAAGTCCAGGTGATTGGTAGGCTGATCCAACATCAGAACATTGGCATTGCTTAACATCATTTTTGCCAGCATACAGCGAACCTTTTCGCCACCGGAAAGGACTTTTACTTGTTTTAGGGCTTCTTCCCCTGAAAAGAGCATTCTTCCTAAAAATCCTCTTATATAAGTTTCTGTTTGGTCTTGAGAATACTGTCTGAGCCAGTCTACTAAATTCAATTCTACATCATTGAAGTATTTTGAATGATCTTTTGGGAAATAAGCAGTGGTGATCGTTACTCCCCATTTATATTCTCCACTGTCAGGTTCCATTTCTCCTGCGAGGATTTGAAATAGGGTGGTTTTTGCAATATCATTTTCTCCTACAAAAGCAATGCGATCTCCTTTTAGTACGGTAAAACTTACATTGTTTAAAACTTTTTCACCATTGATGGTTTTAGATAATCCGTCTACTCTTAAGATATCATTTCCTACTTCTCTTTCAGGCTTAAATGCAACATAGGGATATCTTCTTGTTGAAGGCTGAATATCCTCCAAAGTAATCTTTTCCAAAAGTTTTTTACGGGATGTAGCTTGTCTGGACTTAGAAGCATTGGCACTAAATCTGGCAATGAATGCTTGCAGTTCTTTGATCTTTTCTTCTTTTTTCTTGTTTTGCTCCTTTGCCATTTGAAGAGCCAATTGACTGGATTCATACCAAAAATCATAGTTACCTACATATAATTTGATTTTACCAAAGTCCACATCGGCAATATGTGTACATACATTATTAAGAAAGTGTCGGTCATGGGAAACAACAATAACGATGCCTTCAAATTCTATTAAAAAGTCTTCGAGCCATCGAATGGATTTAATGTCCAGATGGTTGGTAGGCTCGTCTAAAATCAGTATGCCAGGTTTTCCAAAAAGCGCTTGGGCAAGCAGAACTTTAACCTTTTGGGGACCTGATAATTCTTCCATGGTTTTATAGTGAAGTTCTGTTTCAATTCCTAAACCATTTAAAATAGTTGCTGCTTCTGATTCTGCTTCCCATCCATTGAGTTCAGCAAATTCAAATTCCAATTCAGAAGCCTTTACACCGTCTTCTTCAGTAAACTCGGATTTTGCGTACAAAGCATCTTTTTCTTTAATAATCTGATAAAGTCTTGGATTTCCCATAATGACTGTTTCCAGGACAGGATAGGCGTCATATTGGAAATGGTCTTGTTTTAAAACGGAGAGTCTTGTTCCCGGAGTTATAGAAACTTCTCCTGTGTTAGGAGTAATCTCTCCGGATAAAATTTTTAAAAATGTACTTTTTCCCGCACCATTGGCTCCAATTACACCATAGCAATTCCCTGGGGTGAATTTAAGATTTACATCTTCAAAAAGTAATTTATCTCCATATCTTAAGCTAACATTAGTTACTGTAATCACGTCTGTACCTTCCTTTACTTGTGTAATTGCATTCGGGGACTATTATACCATAGATGTTATAGAAATTCATCTTATTTTGATATCTGAAAAAAATAGGTATATTATAAAAGAGTAAAATCTATCTGGAATGAGATCATTTCGTAAATAACAGAGTTGAAAAGGCAGGTGAGAGATATGAAGAAGCTGGATCGATCATTTTATGACAGAGATACTCTAATTGTTGCTAAAGAATTATTGGGAAAATATATTATTCATAAAGTGGATGGAAGGGAGCTTATAGGAAAAATTGTTGAAGCAGAAGCTTATAAAGGAGCAATGGATAAAGCAGCGCACAGCTATCAGAACAGACGAACCAATAGAACTGAAGTGATGTTTGGTCCTCCGGGGCATGCTTATGTGTTTTTGATTTATGGCATGTATCCCTGTATGAACATTGTGACAGAGGAAGAAGGCAATCCATGTGCAGTACTGCTTAGAAGCATTGAACCCATCAAAGGCCTGGATGATATGGCTAAAAGAAGATTTAATAAAACTTATGATGCATTAACTAAGGCACAAAAAATAAATATAGGTAATGGACCCGGAAAACTCTGCTTGGCAATGGATATTACGCTTAAGGATTATGGCTTGGATCTTTGCGGAAATGAATTATATATATGTGACGGAGAAGAAAATGATACATTTGAAATCGTTGAAGCCAAAAGAGTCAATATAGATTATGCAGAAGAAGCAGCGGATTTTCTTTGGAGATTTTATGTCAAAGATAATCCCTATGTATCTGTAAAGAGCAAATAGATACATTTCTATCTATTTCTTA
Source organism: Defluviitalea raffinosedens (assembly GCF_016908775.1). NCBI lineage: Bacteria > Bacillati > Bacillota > Clostridia > Lachnospirales > Defluviitaleaceae > Defluviitalea > Defluviitalea raffinosedens. Next base: position 20,532 of record NZ_JAFBEP010000018.1, read on the forward strand.
AAATTAAGCTTGAAATTTAAGAAAAAAGAGAGAAATGCTTGAAATTTCTCTCTTTTTAAATTATACTTATTATTAATTAAAACTTAATTTTTCTTATCGGCATTTTCTGAATTATTTACTTTTTGAGATTTTCTTACCAGATAAACAGTCCCAATTCCTGTAAATACTAATAATGCAATCACAAAGATATCAGTACCCATGAAATCACCTCCCGTTTCTAAATTTGAAACAGGTGATTCCTCCATTTAAGATCATTCCCTTGAAAATAATGTGGAAATAATTTAAAGATGTATTTTCTTTTATCCAAAACTACTTGGTTTTTTCTTTGATCACTGTAGGACTCGAAAGGAAAATAGACTGTAGAATCCATTGGCATAAAGGATCGAATCTTAATGGGGAGCAGTTTGTTTACGATAATTCTATTTAAGCCCAAGGACGGGATTACGAATTCCATATGGGTACCATAGGCGATTAACATCAAAGGTGCTGGAGATGATTTTACTTGGTGTTCTGGGGAATAAAGAGGATATACTGAAATATTAACGATATAACATATTAAGATTATGCAACAGATTTTTTGGAGATTTTTACGTAGGCAATTTTTCAATATCGTTCTCCTTTCCGATAAAAATATTAATTGCTTTTATTATACATTAAGGAAAAGCTTTTTTATAGAATAATAATAATTAAAATATTATTTTAGGTAATAATATAATAATGATTATTTTAAAGGAGGGTTTATGATGCAAAGCTTAGGACAACTTATTCAAACTGGAGACTGGAAAGGAGAAAAGCATGTTCCTGTTATTCACATCCCCCAAGGAGTAAAATTGGGAGAAGCTTTCGAATTAAAGGTTTCCATAGGGGATGAAATCAAACATCCTAATGAATTGGAACATCATATCAAGTGGATAAAGTTATATTACTTTAAAGAAGATGGAAAATTTCCAGTTGAAATTGCGTCATTTGATTTTGTATCCCATGGTGAAGCTGGAGTGATTAGTGAACCGGTTGGCTCTGTCAGTGTTAAACTGAACGCACCTGGATTTATTTATGCTTTGGCATACTGCAATATTCATGGTTTATGGGAAAATAAAGCAGAAATTAAGTTTGATTAAAAAGTAAGGGCGTAAGCCCTTACTTTTTCTGTGTGATTCAGCAGCATTTTCAATCATGTTGATTATTGCATTAGAATTTAGTACTATAGTATTGAAAAACATAATGAGGAAGTGGCCTATGTTTACTCGTTTTATACATAATGCTTATCCGGTTTTTGTAGAAGAAGGATTTGAATTGTTATCTGACAGAAAAGAAGTAGATATTTTTTCTGAAGATGTTGAAGTGGTTCGATTCATTAAAAGACATAATACGATTTTATATATCATTAATTTTTGGAATATGCTGAATATCGATTTTGAAGTTTTTACTCATAGGAATAATGCCTATGAGAAGAAACTTACTGAATTCTTTGAGCGACTGAATTGCAGTCACATTATTGTCCTTAATTTACTCATTACTGAAGAAGAAATGGAATTTAAAAATGTAAGTATTTTTCATCCTGATCAAGATATTTACTCTGTATCATGGATTGTGGAATTGCCCACGAAAAAGATCCTTGTTAACAAAGGCGATGCCGACGAGGTATTAAATATAAGACAATTAGTTAATAAGGTTTTTAATATAATGGACCCTTCTTTTGATAGTGAAGAAGAAAATTTACGCAAATATAAAGACAAGATCAGAAGAAAGATCCCTTTAAAAGAAAAAAGTAATAATACTGCATTAACCTATGGAATAATTGTTGTAAATCTTATTATATGGTTTGTACTGGAATTAAATGGTGGTTCTGAAGATGTTAATACATTGCTTTTATTTGGCGCCAATGAACCTTTCCTTGTGTTAAAAAGAGAGCAGTATTGGAGATTAGTTACTTCTATGTTTCTCCATATTGGGTTCAGTCATTTATTGTATAACAATTTTGCCTTATATTTATTTGGAACAAGAATTGAAAGATATTATGGTAAAGTAAAATTCATATTAATTTATTTTACTTCGGGTATTATTGGAAGTATCGCCAGCATCTTTTTTAGTAATACAGTATCTGCGGGAGCATCAGGAGCCATATATGGGCTTTCGGGGGCTTTGTTGTTTTTAGCGTATAAAACCAGGAAAGAAATAGATGGATTCAATACGTACACGATCTTAGTTATGATACTGATTGGTATTGGTTTAGGATGGGTCATGCCTTCTATAGACAATGCTGCCCATTTAGCCGGCTTTTTGTCGGGATTATTTGCTGGGAAATTATTATTATTCCCATGGAAGAATAGGCAATAGACTAATCCATTGATCATATGTTCAAGACAGGGGCATATTAATGTAAAGGGATTGTACGAGTTTTGAGTAATAATTGAATTACTTCTTCTAAAGATGGAAAATATTAAAAGATTTCTTGACAAACCAATAAGAGAGCGTTACAATATATATTGTAGAGCGATACACTACTATCATTCAACCCAATACACGACAGCAATATTTTATAAAATCCAGGATGTGGTTGAGGGAGGAAAGAATATATGCTAAAAGTTTTTTATGTTTGTTTTTTTACCGGAGTTCTATATACTGCCGTTTCATTTATATTAGGTCAGATTTTTGACTTTTTGGGATTGGACGGAGATGTAGATATGGATGGTGATTTTCTTGGCATCGGAATTTCTCCCTTAAAACCTGTCATCATTGCTGTTTTTGTTACTGTATTCGGCGGTGTTGGCATCATAGCGGAAAAGAGCAACTTAGGGGATATTATAAGTTTAATCATTGCACTTATTTTCGCAGTGACTGTTTCATTTCTTATTTTTCGTTTCGTTGTAGTTCCTTTATATAGACTTCAAAGTAAAGGAGCTGTGGAGCAGAAAGCGCTCATCGGACATATTGCCAAGGTAACACTAACCATTAAAGACGGTCAATTTGGAAAAATTCATTATGTTGTAGACGGCCACACTTATTCTGCTCCGGCAAAGTCTGTAAATAATGAAACGATTGCAAAAGGTGATGAAGTAGTTATTGTCGAAATAAGAAATAATGCATTTTATGTAAAAAAATTATGAGGAGGGTTTTATATGGAACTAGAGTCAGCAATCACTATTGCAGGGATGATCGTAGGAGTTATTATACTTTTAACAATCAGTATCCTTACAATGTGGAAAAAAGTCTCCCAAGATAAGGCATTGGTTATAACAGGTCTTAAGAAAAGAGTTATTTCAGGGGGAGGAGGATTTGTTATTCCTCTTTTAGAAAGAACCGATGTTATTTCTTTGGAGAATATGAAAATAGTGGTTAGAACTGAAGGTGCACTTACTGAGCAAGGTGTAGATATTATTGCAGACGGTGTAGCCGTTATTAAGGTTAAATCCGATAAAGAATCGATTTTGGCTGCAGTTGAGCAGTTTAATACAGGTTCTGAAAAAAAGACAATAGAAGTGATTAAAGATACAGCAAACGATGTCCTGGAAGGGAAATTAAGAGAAATCATCTCTAAGATGACTGTTGAGGAAATTTATAAAGACAGAGAAAAATTTGCTTCCCAGGTCCAAGAAGTTGCTGCAGTGGATTTAGCAGAAATGGGTTTGGAGATCAAAGCCTTTACTATTCGTGATATATCTGATAATAATGGTTATTTGGAAGCCTTAGGTAAAAAGCGCATAGCTGAAGTAAAAAGAGATGCACAGATTGCCGAAGCAGAAGCTCAAAAGGAAACAAAGATAAAAACAGCTGATGCTGCAAGATATGGTGAAGAAGCAAGACTGCAGGCAGAAACCCTGATTGCTGAGGCTGCTAAAGAAAAAGAATTAAAAGTACAGGCATATCGAAAAGAACAAGAAACCGAAAAAGCAAAAGCTGACCTTGCTTACGAAATTGAAACCAGTAAAATTCAACAAGAAATTGAAAAAGAAAAAATGCAGATTCAAATCGTAAGAAAGCAAAAAGAAATTGAATTGGCAGAACAAGAAGCGGCAAGAAAAGAAAAAGAATTAGAAGCGACTGTGAAAAAACTGGCGGATGCTGAAAAATATAGTGCAGAAAAGAGAGCAGAGGCCTTAAAGTACAAAGAAATTCAGGAAGCTTTGGCACAGGCGGAAGCCATTAAAGCTACAGGGGCAGCACAGGCAGAAGCTAATCGTCTTGCAGGGATGACTGAAGTTGAAATCATTCGTGAAAAAGGAAAGGCCGAAGCAGAAGCTATGCTTAAGAAAGCAGAAGCTTTCAAATTATACAATGATGCAGCGATTACACAAATGATTATAGAAAAACTTCCAGAGATTGCAAAAGCTATTGCAGAACCTTTATCAAAGGTAGAAAAGATTGTTATTGTGGATTCAGGTAATGGTGAAGGAAAAGGTGCTTCCAAGGTAACTGGATACGTAACGGAAATCATGTCCAGTCTTCCTGAAACTATAGAAACTTTGACAGGGGTTGATCTGAAGAAAGTATTAAGTAATCCTGAAGTTATGAAAACAACACAAAAGATCGCTCCTGAAGTAGAAACAGCACCTGTTACCGACGAAAAAAGTAAAGCATAAATCTATAAAAATTTTTCCTTTAAAAATCGGCAGTTTTGCCGATTTTTTTCTTTTAGAGTTTGTAAAACTGGTATAAAATATAAGAAGCAATTAAGGTAAGAGGAGGAAGTTTATGAATGCAGAGATTTTAGCAGTAGGCACAGAACTGCTCCTAGGGGATATTGTAAATACCAATGCACAATATATCGCCAGAAGATTAGCGGATATAGGAGTAAACGTATATTATCAGTCTGTTGTCGGTGACAATGAAAGTCGTTTATACAAATCTTTTGAATTAGCACTGGAAAGAGCAGATATTGTTATCACAACAGGAGGTTTGGGACCGACGAACGATGATTTAACAAAAGAAACGGCCACAGCCATTGCAGGGAAACCTTTGGTTTTGGATCAAAAATCTTTAGAATGGATAGAATCCTATTTTAGCAAACTTGGCAGGAAAATGACCGAAAACAATAGAAAGCAAGCATATTTTCCAGAAGGCTCTGTTATTTTTCACAATGAATATGGAACTGCTCCAGGTTGTGCCATTGAGGTAGGTAAAAAGAAAATCATATTACTGCCCGGTCCTCCAAGGGAAATGAAACCGATGTTTGAAAATAGTGTGATCCCTTACCTGACTCAATTTCAGGATGGTGTTCTTGTTTCAAAAGTTTTGAGAATCTGTGGGCTTGGTGAAAGTCAGGTGGTGGATATGCTAAAAGACATCATAGATGCTCAAACTAATCCTACTATAGCGCCTTATGCCAAAACGGGGGAGGTAACCCTGCGTATTACCAGCAAGGCAAAAACCAGAGACGAAGCAAGCAAAAAGATCTTTCCTGTTGAAGAAAAAATAAGAAATATTTTAGGTAATCATATTTATGGTGAAGGAGAAGATACGACTTTAGAGTCGGTAGTCGCAGAAATGCTTATTCGTCACAATAAAACTATTGCTGTAGCTGAATCATGTACAGGAGGACTTCTTGCAGCAAGACTGGTCAATTATCCGGGAATTTCATCAGTATTTATGGAAGGAGCAGTAACATACAGCAATGCATCTAAAATCCGCCAACTGAGTGTTAAAGAGGAAACTTTAAGTAAATATGGTGCAGTAAGCAAAGAAACTGCAGAAGAAATGGCAAAAGGAATCTGTCAAAGCGCTGGAACGGATATAGGTATATCCACAACAGGAATCGCAGGACCTGGTGGAGGAAGCGCTGAAAAGCCGGTAGGACTTGTATATTCAGGAGTGTGTATTGACGGAGAAGTGTTTTCTAAAAAATTTAGCTTCACTGGAGACAGACAGAATATAAGAGAACGTACAGTGATTTCTGTTTTAGATTGGGTCAGAAGAATTTTAAGTGAAAAATACATATAAGAAAAATGCCCGTACTTTTTGAATTTTTGTTGACTAATAGGTGAAAGTATACTATAATAAGAACATCAGTTCGATTGTTTAATTTGTATAAAAATGGTTATTACTTTATTATAAAAAGAAGAAAGGTGGTGTCCCGAAAGATGAAAAAGGCATCAATCGGGAGCAGTATGGCTTCAGAGAAAGAAAAAGCATTAGAGGCAGCTATCAGTCAAATTCAGAAACAGTTTGGTAAAGGTTCTATTATGAAATTGGGAGAAGCAACTGAACATAATATTTCAACAATTCCTACTGGTTCTTTGAGTTTAGACATTGCTCTCGGTGTAGGCGGTATTCCAAGAGGAAGGATTATTGAGATCTTTGGACCGGAGTCTTCAGGGAAAACAACTGTTGCCCTCCATATGATTGCTGAGGCACAAAAATTAGGAGGAATAGCTGCATTTATTGATGCAGAGCATGCTTTAGATCCTGGATATGCAGCAAAACTAGGTGTTAATATTAATGATTTATATATTTCACAGCCTGATCATGGAGAACAGGCTTTAGAAATTGCTGAAACGATGGTTCGATCCGGAGCCATTGATATAGTCATCATTGACTCTGTAGCAGCATTAGTTCCCAAAGCAGAAATAGAAGGGGAAATGGGAGACAGCCATATGGGGCTGCAAGCACGTTTAATGTCTCAGGCCCTTAGAAAATTAACCGGAATTGTCAATAAATCTAAATGTATTGTGGTATTTATTAATCAGCTCCGTGAAAAAGTTGGTGTTGTTTTTGGAAGTCCTGAAACAACAACTGGAGGCCGTGCTCTTAAATTTTATGCCTCTATTCGGTTAGACGTTAGAAAAGTAGAAACGTTAAAGCAAAGTAATGATTCTGTAGGAAGCCGTACTCGAATTAAAGTAGTCAAGAATAAAGTTGCTCCTCCATTCAAGCAAGCAGAATTCGATATTATGTATGGAGAAGGCATTTCAAAAGAAGGGGATATATTGGACCTGGCTACAGAAATCGATATTGTTAATAAAAGTGGAGCATGGTATTCTTATGGAGATCTTCGATTAGGGCAAGGCAGGGAGAATGCCAAAGAGTTTTTAAAAGAAAATCCTCATGTATGCAATGAAATTGAAAATTTGGTTAGAAAATATTATGATTTGCCTCCACGAGATGCAGGAGAGCCAGTTGACCAGGAAACAGCAGATCAGGAAACAGAGCAGGAAGAACAGATAAAATTAAAAGATGAGTAATATTTGCAAACCTCTTTGAATTTCAAGGAGGTTTTTGTATTTTGGGAGTGAGCGTATGAAAATAACCAAGATTGAAAAGCAAAAAAACAACCAGGACAGATGGTCTGTTTTTATAGATGGAGAGTTTGCCTTTGGAGTTACGACGGAAGAGGTATTTGTTTTTAAACTGACAGTAGGCAAAGAAATCAGTGAAATCGAATTGGAGAAAATGATCAAAGAAAAAGACTATTCCAAGGCTAAAGATGTTGCGCTTAAATTTTTAAGTTACAGAGCCAGAAGTGAAAAAGAATTAAGAGACAAACTGATCAGCAAGGAATTTGACCCGGTAACAATTGATCGGGTAATTGAGTTTCTTAAAAGATATGATTATGTTAATGATGAAAAATTTGCAAAAAGCTATGTGCGAGAACGTATTCGACTGAAATTTGAAGGAAGAAAAAAATTAATATACGATTTAAAGCAAAAAGGAATAAAACAAGAAATTATTGACCATGTTTTAAATAACACCGATATCAATGAAATTGACCATGCTCTTAAACTTTTAGAAAAGAAAGTGCCTGATAAAACTGAATTGGGCCTAAAAGAAAAGCAAAGAATTTATCAGTTTTTATTAAGAAAAGGTTTTTCTTATGATATTATTCAAAAAGCATTTAATGTGTATTTTCACTAAAGATAATAGTTATTTCCTTATTTATTGTAGTACTTGACATAATTTTTAAAAAGTTATACAATCATTATGTTATCCTATAATAACTTGAACCATGAAAACTGAATAAAGGAGGTGTTACCCATCGAACCATTTTTGATTGCAATAGTTGTTTTAATTACTGCAATTGTTGTTGGAGCAATTACCTTTGCTATGGGGGTTTCTTATAGAAAACGTATTGCTGAAGCACAAATCGGTTCTGCTGAAGAAAGAGCTAGGAAAATCATAGACGATGCTATTAGCACTTCTGAAGCTAAGAAACGTGAAATTATGTTAGAAGCCAAAGAAGAAACATTAAAAGCAAAGAATGAACTTGACCAGGAAATCAGAGAGCGTCGTGGTGAACTGCAGCGCTTAGAAAGAAGATTACAGCAGAAAGAAGAAAGCTTGGATAGAAAAACTGAAGCTTTAGAGAAAAAGGAAGATGCTCTTAATAAAAAAGCAGAACAGATCGAAGAATTACGGGAAGAAATTATTGCTCTTCAACAAAAAGAAATACAGGAATTAGAAAGAATTTCCGGACTCACCTCCGAGGAAGCTAAAGAATACCTGTTAAAAACTATTGAAAATGAAGTTAAACATGAATCAGCTATGCTCATTAAAGAAATTGAAACCAAGGCGAAACAGGAAGCAGAAAAGAAGGCAAGAGATATTATTGCCAATGCCATTCAAAAGTGTGCTGCCGATCATGTTGCTGATACTACAGTATCTGTAGTGCCACTTCCTAATGATGAAATGAAAGGAAGAATCATTGGTCGAGAAGGGCGCAACATTAGAACATTGGAAACGCTGACGGGAATCGATTTGATTATTGATGATACACCGGAAGCTGTTATTTTATCAGGATTTGATCCTATTAGAAGAGAAGTTGCCAGAATTGCCTTGGAGAAATTGATTGTTGATGGAAGAATTCATCCAGCAAGAATCGAAGAGATGGTTGAAAAGGCCAAGAAAGAAGTAGAAACATTAATTCGTGAAGAAGGAGAAGCTGCTACATTTGAAACCAATGTACACGGTCTCCATCCAGAGCTTATTCGTTTACTGGGTAAATTACGATTTAGAACAAGTTATGGTCAAAATGTTTTGAAACATTCTATTGAAGTTGCAAATCTTTGTGGCTTGATTGCTGCTGAATTAGGTGTTGATGTTCGATTAGCCAAACGTGCCGGACTGCTTCATGATATTGGAAAAGCAGTAGATCACGAAATGGAAGGATCTCATATCAGTATCGGTGTTGAATTGTGTAGAAAATATCGTGAATCCAGTATTGTTCTGAATGCAATTGAAGCGCATCATGGAGATGTGGAACCAGAAAGTATTATTGCCGTTATTGTTCAGGCGGCGGATACCATTTCAGCTGCACGACCAGGAGCAAGAAGAGAAACCTTGGAAACTTATATTAAACGTTTGCAAAAATTAGAAGAGATTGCAGATTCGTTTAAAGGAGTAGAAAAATCGTTTGCGATTCAGGCGGGTAGAGAACTTCGTATCATGGTTATACCTGAAGAAACTGATGATGCGCAAATGGTATTGTTATCAAGAGAAATAGCTAAGAAAATCGAAAACGAACTGGAATATCCAGGTCAAATAAAAGTACATCTTATTCGTGAAACTAGGGCAATAGAATATGCAAAATAGAAAAGAGAAAGTGCGAAATCGCGCTTTCTCTTTTTTATTTTGCACAGAATACAACATATGATATAATACAATATATGTAATAATAAACATATTTTAAAAAAATTATATTTTAAAAAAGGATTTAGGAAAAGAATGGAGAATATATTATAGGAATTAGTTTTTATCCTAAGAAAAGGGGGTCATAAAAGTGGAAGTATTAAAAGTTGCTTCAAAATCGAACCCTAATGCTGTTGCAGGCGCCTTAGCAAACACTATTCGTGAAAAAGGTGGTGCAGAACTTCAGGCAATAGGGGCAGGTGCTCTTAATCAAGCACTAAAAGCAGTGATTATTGCACGAGGATATGTAGCGCCCTCGGGAATTGATTTAATCTGTGTGCCGGCATTTACCGACATTGAGATTAATGGTGAAGAAAGAACTGCGATAAAACTAATAATACAAGCTCGCTAAGAGCTTGTATTATTTTTTGCCTTGTTATTCCATTTCAGGTTCAAAACTCATACAGTCTGTTTCGTGTTTTGATTTGGCATCGCTAACATGTTCGCCTACTAAAATATCTTCTAATGTGCAGTATCTCACTTTATCATTAAATTTACAGGATTTTACATTGCATTTAATTACTTGAGAATTTGGACGTGCCAATATACTCATCTCCTTTATTTATTGGACTTAAATTATAAGTCTCTATCATTATTTGCAGAATCAAATGATTTTATTCTTTTGCATATTGGTATATTATAGTTTACTTTGTGGAGGCAGATTTTTATGAATGCATTCTTTCTGGATGCGCATTGCGATACTATTACAAAAATAATGCATACAAAAGAATCTTTGTATAAAAATAATGATCAAGTTGATATAGAAAGACTGAAAAATTTTTCTCATCCAATACAGTTTTTTGCAATATGGATGCATCCTAAATTTTATGGAAATCCGCTTATATACACCTTAAAAGCAATAGACTATTTTTATAAAGAAATCGAAAAAAATGAACCCTATATTGCAGCTGCAGTTTCTTTAAAAGAAATAGAAAGGAATATTGCAGAAAATAAAATCAGTGCTGTATTAACTGTTGAAGGCGGAGAAGCGCTGGAAGGAGAAATAGAGATTCTTAGAACTTTATACAGGTTAGGTGTCAGATGTATGACATTAACATGGAATTATCAAAACTGTGTTGGTTGTGGAGCAATGGAAGAGCAATTAAAAAAAGGTCTTACTGATTTTGGCATTGAGGTTGTTAAAGAAATGAATGCATTAGGAATGCTTGTAGATGTATCTCATTTGTCAGAGAGCAGCTTTTGGGATGTGAAAAAGACTTCTTCAAAGCCATTTATAGCTAGTCATTCCAATGTAAGGGAGATTTGTAATCATCCAAGAAATTTAAGCGACAAGCAATTAAAAGCCATAGCAGATGCAGCAGGTGTCGTAGGAATAACTACTTATCCACTCTTTCTTAATTCTTCAGGAGAGGCGGATATAGAAGATTTTTTTGCTCATATGGATTATATGGTCAAATTGATAGGAATAGATTATATAGGCTTAGGTTGTGATTTTGATGGCATAGCGACTTTTTCAAAAGGTTTGGAAGATGTGTCAAAACTTAAAAAAGTTTGCGAGCGCCTGGAGAAAAAATATGGTTGTAGCGGTGCAGAAAAAATCTTACACAAGAATTTTTTAAGAGTTATAAAAGAAGTATGGATTGAATAGTGAATAGTGAATAGTCAAAAAAATAACTTGCAATGTACTTTATAATAATTTGATGAATATAATAAAATATGGCATAAAAAGAATTATATGAATTGACATCTTGCAAATATCTGAAAAATATATTACAATATTAAAAAATGATAATGGATGGTGAAATAAATGAAGCTTTCAAATAAAGTAATGGATATTACGCCTTCATCAACTTTAGCTGTTACCGCTAAAGCAAAGCAAATGAAAGCAGAGGGAATAGATGTTGTAGGATTTGGTGCCGGAGAACCGGATTTTGATACACCCGAGCATATTAAGCAAGCGGCAATTAAAGCTATAGAAGATGGATTTACAAAATATACTCCTGCTTCAGGTACAGTAGAGTTAAAGAAAGCAATCTGCCACAAACTCAAGAATGAAAATGGTTTAGACTATAAGCAAAATCAAATTGTGATCAGCAATGGGGCAAAACATTCCCTGACCAATGCATTTACGGCAATATTAAACCCGGGCGATGAAGTGATTATCCCGGCTCCTTTCTGGCTAAGCTATCCTCAAATGGTTAAATTGGCGGATGGAGTTCCTGTTATTGTTTATGCAAAAAAAGAAAATGATTTTAAAGTTACAATAGAAGATTTAGAAAAAGCAGTAACAGATAAGACGAAGGCTCTTGTGGTTAATAGCCCCTCTAATCCAACGGGGGTTGTTTATACTGAAAAAGAATTAAGAGCAATTGCAGATTTTGCTGTAAAATATGATTTATATGTTATATCTGATGAAATTTATGAAAAGCTTATTTACGATGGTATAAAACATGTCAGCATTGCATCTTTTAATGAGGAAATTTATAAAAGAACAATTATTATAAATGGTGTTTCTAAAAGTTATTCTATGACAGGATGGAGAATAGGATATCTTGCAGCGCCTGAGGATGTTGCAAAAGCTATTTCAAACGTGCAAAGTCATGCGACTTCCAATCCAAATTCCATCGCCCAAAAAGCTGCTTTAGCTGCTCTTACAGGACCTCAGGATTGTGTGGAGGTAATGCGTAAGGAATTTGAAGCGCGAAGAAATTACATGGTAGAACGATTAAGTAAGATCTCTTCTTTTTCAATTATAAAGCCACAGGGTGCTTTTTATGTGGTGATCGATATCTCCAATATTTTAGGCAAGGAATTTGAAGGAAGAAAGATTGAAACTGCAGATGATTTCTCAGAAATTTTATTGGAAAAAGAAAGTGTTGCAGTAGTTTCTTGTACAGATTTTGGATTTTCTAATTGTATTCGTTTGTCTTATGCTATTTCTCTCGAAAATATTAAGAAGGGATTAGACCGAATCGAAAACTTTGTGAATAATAAATTATAATCTGACGGATAGAGTGTAGACTCTATCCTAAATTTTTGATATTATTTAATGGAAAATTTAAAAAACTAGTGAAAAAGCAGTAATTCAAAGTTAATTTATGGATTACAATGAAAATGAAGAAAGGAATGAATGGAGTGTACGATATTTATCAAAGTCCATTTAGTGAAAGATATTCCAGCAAGGAAATGCAGTATCTTTTTTCCTCAGACAAGAAATTCAAGACCTGGAGAAAATTATGGATTGCTCTTGCAGAAGCAGAGAAAGAATTGGGTCTTCCCATTACCGATGAGCAAATAGAAGAACTTAAAAAATATGCAGAAGACATCAATTATGAAGTGGCAAAGCAAAGAGAAAAAGAAGTACGTCATGATGTTATGTCCCATGTTTACGCTTATGGAGAACAAGCAAAGAAAGCAAAACCGATTATCCATTTAGGGGCAACCAGCTGTTTTGTAGGAGACAATACAGATATTATTATCATGCATGAAGCTTTGGAGCTCATTCGAAAAAAGCTTATAAATGTCATACATAAATTATCTCTTTTTGCAAAGCGTTATAAAGATCTGCCTACCCTTGGCTTTACCCATTTCCAGCCTGCTCAGCTTACGACCGTGGGGAAAAGGGCGTGTCTTTGGATACAGGATTTATGGATGGATTTGCAGGACGTGGAGTACCAGCTTTCCAAAAAAAGATTAAGAGGTGTAAAGGGAACAACTGGAACACAGGCAAGCTTCTTAAGTTTATTTGAAGGGGATCATGAAAAAGTAAGGCAACTGGAGAAGCTTGTTGCAGAGAAAATGGGTTATACGGCATGGTTTCCTGTAACCGGTCAAACTTATCCAAGAAAATTAGATTCACAAATGCTTCAGATCTTAAGTTCTATTGCGCAATCAGCATACAAATTCAGTAATGATATACGACTTTTACAAAATTTAAAAGAAATAGAAGAGCCATTTGAAAAGAATCAAATAGGATCTTCTGCTATGGCTTATAAAAGAAATCCTATGCGCACAGAAAGAATGTCGTCTTTAGCCCGATATGTCATTTGTACGGCGCTTAATCCAGCAATAACAGCTTCTACTCAGTGGTTTGAAAGAACTTTAGATGACAGTGCCAATAAAAGAATTAGTGTTGCAGAAAGCTTTTTAGCTGTAGACGGTATTTTGGACATTTATTTGAATGTCGTGGATGGACTGGTGGTATATCCTAAGGTCATCGAGCAAAGAATCATGTCTGAACTTCCTTTTATGGCTACTGAAACCATTTTAATGGAAGGGGTTAAAAGAGGAGGAGACCGTCAGGAACTTCATGAAAAGATCCGTGTTCATTCCATGGAGGCAGCAAAAGTTGTTAAGATGGAAGGAAAACCTAATGATTTGATTGAAAGAATTATTCAGGATGAAAGTTTTCTTATGACTAAAGAAGAAATATTAGATATTTTAGATCCAAAAAACTTTATTGGACGAGCTCCCGAGCAAGTGGATGAATTCCTTGAGGAGTACATCAATCCGATATTAGAAGAAAGCAAAGAATTATTAGGATTATCCTCACAGTTAAATGTATAAATGCAAAATCTTTTGATATGTAGTTTATACCTGCTGATTAGATCAATCAGGAGGTATTTTTTTATGTACTAAAAAGTGAAAAAGGTAGAGTCACATTATGTCGAATGTGTGAATAGGATATAATAGGTTGTCAACCAAATTAAAAGACAACCCAAAAAAACAAAAAAGAAGGGAGAATTCTATGGCAAAAACCCGTTACAGGTTAGTACCCGTAGAAAAAGATATCGATGTGAATAAACAAGATTTATTAGATATCGATGTCAATCAACTAAAGAATAATAATAAGCAAATTGATATTGAAGAAGAATACGAAGCTGACGAAACCAGCCAAGGGAATAAACAGTATAATAAGCAGATCAACTACAACCTTATGAAGCAATATTCTAAAATTAACTCAGAAGCTGATGCTGAATCCGATTCCGAAGCCGATGCAAAACAATCACAAAAATCTGATGCCGATGCGAAGCAATCACAAAAAGTTGATACGGATGCTATTGCATATTCGGAAGCTATCGCAGCTGCTCTTAGTGAGATCAGCATTGCATTGAATAAAATCAATGCATTTTTAAGCAGTATTGAAGTGGATAAAGAGTAATACAGAAGAAAATAGTGGGGGATTACTCCCACTATTTTTACATTGGAAGGGGGGAGGATATGAAAATTCATAAAGAGTATAGAGGTGTTAAAGATAGAAAAAAATCTCCAATTGAAATAGTACCCCGAGAGCAAACCAATACCCAGGAAAATCTGCAGGATATGGATCAGAATCAAAATGTAGATGTAAAGCCAGCCCAATTTGTATCTGTAACAGTGAACAATCAGATTGAAAACTTTACAGGTAAAATAACTGGATATGTGTATAAGGAAAGGGATGAAGCATATCCTTATCCCATAAACATTATCCTTTATTTCGGTAATTATAGAAAGTATCCGATAGATCAAAAAGTTTTAGATAAAAATTTGGAGTTTGCTTTTGAAGAATTACCTCCCGGATTCTATATGATTGAATTAAATAGTGATGGACAATTATTAAAAAGGATTCCGAATATAAAGATATTACCCAATCAAAACATCCATCAATCTATTATTTTAGAGTAAAGCCTATTATTAATAAAAACCTCCTAAAAAAGATTATTGATATTGCCTCAAAATTCTTTTTAGGAGGTTCACTGTTATAAAAGATATTTCTTACTCTTGCTGATTTGCATTAGACTCATTTATATCTACATCATTATTTATATCTGAATCATGAAGAATTTCTTTTATACCTTTGATTGAGCCTAACAGACTAACTGCTTCTGAAGGAAGAACAAGTTTGCTGGATTTTCCGTCAGCAATTTTTTCCAGAGCTTCCATTGAACGGATGGCAAGTACAGCTTCATTGGGTTCGCTTTCTTTAATAGCCATGTATAGTTTTTTAAGACCTTCTGCTTTGGCTGCTTGAACAGCAAGAAATGCTTCAGCTTCCCCTTGCGCTCGAAGAATTTGAGACAGCTTTTCTCCTTCAGCTCGTCTGATATTTGCTTCTTTTTCAGCTTCAGCCTTAAGAATTGCGGATTCCTTGCTTCCTTCTGCTTCCAGAATGGCAGCGCTTTTTTGCCCTTCCGCTCTTAAAATAGCTTCTCTTCTTTGGCGTTCCGCACGCATTTGCTTTTCCATAGCATCTTGAATGTCTTTTGGAGGATTAATATTTTTAAGTTCTACTCTGTTTACTTTAATTCCCCATTTATCTGTGGCTTCATCAAGAATAGAGCGAAGTTTTGAATTGATGATATCTCTTGATGTAAGGGTTTCATCTAAATCCAGTTCTCCAATAATGTTTCTAAGTGTCGTTGCTGTAAGATATTCTATTGCAGAAATTGGATTTGCGATCTCATAGGTATAAAATATTGGATCGGTAACTTTGTAATAAACTACTGTATCAATTTGCATGGTAACATTGTCTTTTGTAATCACAGGCTGTGGTGGAAAATCTATTACTCTTTCTCTTAAATCTATGATCGTTCTCATGGAATCAATGAAAGGTACTAAGAAGTTAATACCTGTTTCAGCTTTCCTATGAAATTTTCCTAGGCGTTCAACAATTCCAACACTGGATTGTCGTATAATTCGGATACTTGAAAAGGCAAGGATCACTATAAATAATAAAATTATTAAAAAAGCAAGAATAGCGTAAGCCATATTCATTCCTCCTATTATTTTAATTTATTTTGAATTTTAACTCAGTTTAGGGTAACATCTGGACTTACTATTAATTTTACCCCTTTTACCTCAAAAACTATAATCTTAGTATTTACTGCAATAATTTCATCATTAGCTGACAAAGCGGACCATATTTCTCCCTGAACTTTTACTTGTCCTGTTCCTTTGCTATTATTAATCTCCTCTATAACAACTCCTTGGGCATTTTTTAATGCATCTATATTGGTTTTATAAGAGGGTTTAGATGTAATAAAATTTTTTGTAATTTTATGAGTCAAAATAAGCAGTATAGTAGAAATAATCAAGAAGACTGAAAACTGAATGATAAAGTTAGAAGTTAGCAAAGACGCAATCAGTGCTCCGATGGCACCTGCAGAAAACCAAATCATGAAAAAACTTGTATTAGCCATCTCGATGATTGCAAATCCAATTGCTAATATGAGCCATATTAGCCACATTAATTCCACATTACCACCTCCCAAATATTAATAAGTGTAGAGCGACACTCTATGATTTATTATAATC
Source organism: Defluviitalea raffinosedens (assembly GCF_016908775.1). Taxonomy (NCBI): domain Bacteria; kingdom Bacillati; phylum Bacillota; class Clostridia; order Lachnospirales; family Defluviitaleaceae; genus Defluviitalea; species Defluviitalea raffinosedens. The sequence continues at coordinate 37,404 of NZ_JAFBEP010000018.1, forward strand.
TATACAGCAATCTTTGTCAATGATTTTTCATAGTATTTATATTTTATGTATTGAATTAAACATAAATGTTTCTATTTTTTATGGTATAATTTGATTTAATATTAAAGAAACAAAGGAGGCTAAATATGAAAAAATATGGATTTATTGGTGCAGGAAATATGGGATATGCTATGTTGAAAGGTTTAATCAAGGATGGGAAAAAGGATGATATTATTTTTACAGATGCATCCAAGGAAAGAATCCAATGGATTAAAAATCAATTAGATATAGAACCATGCAGTGGCAATAAAGATCTGGTAAATGGCGCAAAATACATAGTATTAGCCATAAAGCCACAATATTATGCTTCTGTATTAGAAGAAATAAAAGAAGCAGTGAATCATAGCCATATCATTATTAGTATTGCACCAGGGATTACCATTGATTCGATTAAAAAGCAACTGTCAAATAAGATAAAAATTGTTCGTGCCATGCCAAACACTCCCGCGTTAATCGGAGAAGGAATGAGTGCAGTAAGTTTTTCTGATGATGCATTTAGCAAAGAAGAAAGAGAAGACATCATTCAATTCTTTTCTTCTTTTGGAGTAATGGAAGAAATAGAAGAAAAGTTAATGAATGCAGTTGTACCCATATCGGGCAGTTCTCCTGCCTATGTATATATGATGATTGAAGCCATGGCAGATGCCGGAGTTTTGGCGGGACTTCCAAGAAAATTGGCATATACATTAGCCTCCCAAAGCGTTTTAGGCTCTGCTAAAATGGTGTTAGAAACAGGTAATCATCCTGGGGAGTTAAAAGATGCGGTTTGCTCTCCAGGCGGTACTACGATTGAAGCAGTGGCTGCATTAGAAAAATCTGGTTTCAGAAGCAGTATTATTGAGGCAATGAATGCGTGCTTTGAAAAAACTAAGAAAATGGGTTAAGGAGGATATTATGTCCCTGTTTGAAGTATATACGGATGGAGCTTGCACTAATAATCAAGGAGAAGGCTTGCAGCCGGGGGGATGGGCTGCAGTTTTTGTGGATGGACCTGCATTATCAGGTGGTGAAAGCGCAACAACCAACAATAGGATGGAAATGCGGGCAGTCATTGAAGCATTAAAAAATACTCCTCCCCATAGTCATGTTAGAATTTATTCTGATTCCGCGTATGTAATTAATTGCTTTAATCAAAAATGGATTGACAAATGGGAGAAAAATGGCTGGATGACATCATCAAAGAAACCGGTGGAAAATAAGGACTTATGGCTGGAAATGCGTCAACTGGAAAAAGAAAGACAAGTTGAGTGGATTAAGGTCAAAGGGCATAGCGGAAATCAATGGAATGAGATGGCAGATACTTTGGCTGTTGCTGCAATCCCAAAAGACAAAAATAATGATGATCAATCTAGAAAAGAAATCTGCTTGTATTTGACACAAGATGAGAAAATCAATTTATTAAGCTTTTTGGATTGTAATCAATTAAACCTTAATGATGTATTAAAGAATGTTTTAGTTAAGCTTCAAAAACTGGAATAAAATAACGGAAAGATGGCTATAATTGGGATAAATAGTTTTCTAAAAGGAGCTTTTCATGATTCATTTGAGAGAAGGAAAAGTAACCCGGATTTTAGAAAGACATAATGATATGATTGAAATTCTTGCGATGATTAATGAGACGGAATACAAGGCTATCGTATATCCCCAAATTACTGGAGAAGTTTCAATTGGAGATATTGTTAAATTGAATACAACTGCAGTAGATTTAAATTTGGGAACAGGAGGATATCACTTTGTTGTTTCGAACAACAATACATGTGAGATCCATTCAGAGCCTTCTGGACATATTATGAAATTAAGATATACGCCTGTTCAAATAAAATGCTTAACGATAGAAGAAATCTATCCTCATGTTATTAATTCTTTTACATCCTTAGGCGGAATGCCTGTTGCTATAGGAAGCATTCATAGTATGCTTCCGCCCTTAGCTGCAGTCATTAAAGAAGCCAGACCAGATGTACGTATTGCCTATATTATGACTGATGGAGGGGCCTTACCCATCGGATTTAGTCATATTGTTCGCATGCTTAAAGAAAAGCAGCTCCTTGATTGCACAATTACTTGTGGCAACGCTTTTGGAGGAGACTTTGAGGCAGTAAATCTTTATACTGCTTTGATTGGAGCAAAATATATAGCAAGATGTGATGCTGCTATTGTCATTATGGGACCGGGGCACGTAGGGACTGGAACAAAATTTGGTTTTACCGGCATGGAGATAGCTAACAATGCGCATATTGTTTACTCTATGGGAGGTATTCCGATTTGTGTCCCAAGAGTGAGTTTTAAAGAAAAAAGAGAAAGACACTATGGAATAAGTCATCATTTTTTAACAGCTATGGGTTCTTATTGCTTAGTATCCTGTCATATGGCTTTTCCGTGTCTTTCAGGATATGAAAAAGATTTTATAGTTAAGCAATATGAATCATTCGAATTAGATCAAAAACATAAGATTTCTTTTTTAAATGAAAATACCATTTCTATAATGGAAAAGCATAATTTATGTATTAAAACCATGGGAAGAAGTATGAAAGAAGATCCTGTTTTTTTCAGAACAGGGGGCGCTTGCGGCATGCTTTTAACCAATTTACTTTCGTAAGAACTTTTGCTTTTCGTAGATATATTCTTTAATTGTTTTGTACTGATTTTGAAGATCCGAGAGGTAAGAAATAATTTCATCGATTTTACCCACACATGTAAATTGATTTTCTGTAATAATTGTTTTCATATGATCACCTCATTTTTTATAGTTATTCTTAGTGTATTCTTAAAGGGACAAGTTTATGAATGAAAGGAGAAATAAAATGAATTTGGAACATAAAACAGTTTCAAGAGATGAAATTTATAAGGGGGCTATTATATCTGTAGTTAAAGACACGATCACTTTGCCAAATGGTAAGACTGCAGAGCGTGAACTTGTGTTGCATAATGGGGCAGCGGCAGTTGTTCCTGTGGATGAAGAGGGGAATATATTCTTTGTTCGTCAATACAGACATTCTACGGGAAAGGAGCTGCTTGAGATTCCAGCAGGAACACTGGAAGCAGGAGAAGATCCGCTGGAATGTGCAAAAAGAGAGCTGGAAGAAGAAACGGGATATAAAGCTTCAGAGTTTTATCATATATTCTCTATTTACACAGCAGTAGGTTTTTGCACAGAAAAAATACATATTTATTTAGCCAAAGGTTTACATGAAGGTGAACAGAATTTAGATGAGGATGAGTTTGTGAATGTAGAAAAACATTCTTTGAATGAAGCACTGGAAATGATTTTTGACGGCAGGATTGAAGATGCTAAAACGATTTCAGGAATCTTTGGCGCAAAGAGGTTTTTGGAAAGTAAAGAGTAATTAAGTGTACAAGCAGTTCTATTTCCTTTCAGAGATTCATATATTATTTTTGACGAAACCTTCTAATTGGAAAGCCAAAAGTTTTGAATTAGAAGGATTTTATTTACTGAAAGGAAGAGAGCTGTGAGGAACAGACAAAAAAGCATTTCAAAAACATATATGTTGTATGGAATAAGTATTTTCGTATTACTAATCGGAATTTGTGTTGGAGCAATATTTGCCAATTATATGAATTCAATTCAGAACGAAGAATTATTGCAATACTTGAATGAGTTTTTTCTCAGATTTCCCGAGGAAAGCTTTTCTCGTTCTGTAGCTTTGCAGCAAGCATTTTGGTCCCATGGTAAAACGATAGGAATTATGTGGGCTTTAGGACTTGGCTTAATTGGAATACCTTTTGTTCTTTTAGCGGTTTTTATAAAGGGATTTTCTTATGGATTCACTTCGGCTTTTTTATTCATACATTATGGATGGAATGGTTTTACATTTAGCATAGTATCTTGTCTTCCGCAGAGTATTGTGCTCATTCCGGGGATAGTATTTATATCTGCTGCTAGCATTAATTTTGCCTTGTCCAATTATAAAAGTAATCCGAAATATTTAAAAGAGAGAAAAGGAAAGTGGATCGAATATGGTTTGGTTCTTTTGATCGGTTTACTGATTGTCCTTTTGACAGGTGTTATAGAGACCTTTATTTCACCACTTTTCATGGAAATGATTATGCCTAAAATGATTGGATGAGTTTCTAAAGAAATATGTTGCATTTTCGCGTAAATTTTTTGGGAAAAATATCGACTTTTTATACGAAATATTTTATAATTAAAAATAGCTTGGAAATATTAGCAAATACAAAGGAGTACATAAGATGGAAGAAGTCGTTGAAAAATATGCAGTTTATTTAAGAGATTTGAAAGGTGCATCAGAAAATACGATTCTTTCCTATCAAAGAGATCTTCGACATTTTATTTGCTTTTTAAAAGACTCAGGGATAGAGAAAATTCAGGATGTTACTCGAACAAATATAACTGCATACTTGTTAAATCTGCAAAAAAAAGGGAGATCGACTTCGACAATTTCAAGGAATATTGCTTCTATTCGCTCGTTTTTTCAATTCTTACAGAAGACAAATGTGATCAAAGAAGATTTAACCCAAGATTTAGAGTCTCCTAAGATTGAAAAGAAGCTTCCCGAAATCCTATCTGTTCAAGAAGTAGATCTTTTACTACGGCAACCCAATGAAAAGGATCTTAAAGGGATCAGAGATAAGGCGATGCTTGAAGTTTTATATGCTACAGGGATTAGAGTTTCGGAATTAATTTGCTTAGAAGAAAGTGATGTGAATTTAACTCTAGAATATATAAAGTGCGCTGATCCTAACCATTCAAGAGAGAGAATCATTCCTTTAGGTGCATCTGCCGTTAAAGCTCTTAAATTATATTTAGAAAAAGTAAGGTTTGCGATGATTCGAGATCCTAATGAATCTGCCTTATTTGTAAATTGTAATGGTAAACCAATGACCAGACAAGGATTTTGGAAGATTATTAAAGTATATTCCAAAAAAGCGAATATCAATAAAGAGATTACTCCACATATGTTACGACATTCATTTGCTGCACATCTTGTTGCAAATGGAGCTGATTTGCAATCTGTTCAGGAGATGCTTGGGCATTCAGATATATCCACAACTCAAATTTATGCACAATTAAATAGAAATAAGCTGAAAGAAGTTTATTCTAAAGCACATCCAAGGGCTTAGGCCCTTTTTTGTTTTCTGAATATTGAATATAGATTTTTAAATAGAGGAATAATCATTACAGAAAGGTGGGAGAAAAATGATTGACAGAATAATATGGATTATTTTAGATAGCGTAGGAATGGGAGAATTGCCAGATGCGCACAAATTCGGCGATCAGGGAAGTAATACCATTGGCAATATTTCAAAAATGGTTGGAGGCCTTAATGTTCCTAATTTAGTGTCTTTAGGGCTTGGCAATATAGAAGGAATGATCGGACTACCTAAAACGGAAAAACCTTTGGGTTGTTTTGGGCGTTTTGGAGAGATTTCCAATGGAAAAGATACGGTAACAGGTCATTGGGAGATGGCTGGAGTTTTTTCAGAAAAACCATTTCCTACTTATCCCAATGGATTTCCCAAAGAGATTATTGAAGCCTTTGAGAAAGCGATCGGTACCAAAACTTTGGGAAACAAGCCTGCTTCGGGAACAGAAATCTTAGAAGAATTAGGTGAAGAACACTTAAGAACCGGTTATCCCATTGTATATACTTCAGCCGATAGTGTTTTTCAAATTGCTGCCCATGAAGAAGTGATACCAATTGAGAAATTATACGAGATTTGCTCCATCGCCAGAGATTTGCTTGTGGGAGAACATGCTGTCGCAAGAGTGATCGCAAGGCCTTTTATAGGAAAAAAAGCTGGAAGTTTTACAAGAACTCCAAATAGACGTGATTATGCTCTGGCACCTCCTCACGATACGATATTAGACAAAATCAAAGATAAGAATTTAGATGTTATTGCAGTGGGAAAAATTGAAGACATTTTCTCAGGCAGAGGTATTACAGAAGCTGTTCATACCCAGGATAATATGGATGGCGTGAATAAGACCATACAATATATGAAGCAAAACAATAGAGGACTAATATTTACTAATTTAGTCGATTTTGATATGAAGTGGGGTCACAGAAACGATTATAAAGCCTATGCCCAGGGACTTGAAGAATTTGATAAAAGACTTCCTGAAATACTGGATGCTATGGGAGAAAACGATGTATTAATGATTAATGCGGATCATGGATGTGATCCTACGACCCCTAGTACGGACCATTCAAGAGAATATGTTCCTTTTATAGCCTATGGAAAAAAACTTAATCAAAACGTAGATTTAAAAACTAGAAGAACTTTTGCAGATATTGGTCAGACGATAGGTGAAATTTTGGGTACCGACAGAATTAAAAACGGTGAAAGTTTTGCCAAAGAAATATTAAAGAAAAATTAAAGAGGGTGGAAAATCATGAGAATGTATGATCTCATATTAAAGAAAAGAAATGGCGAAGAATTAACTAAAGAAGAGATTGATTTTATCATTAGTGGATACGTACAGGGAGAAATACCGGATTATCAAATCTCGACATTTTTAATGGCAGTATATTTTAGGGGGATGACTAAGCAAGAGATTTCAAATCTTACGCTTTCTTTTGTTCACTCAGGAGATGTGGTTGATTTGTCTTCTATTGAAGGCATTAAAGTAGATAAACATTCTACCGGCGGGGTAGGAGACAAGATTAGCTTAATTATCATTCCTTTGGTTGCTTCCTTGGGCATTCCTGTTGCTAAAATGAGTGGAAGAGGACTAGGGCATACCGGTGGAACCATTGATAAATTAGAATCTATAGAAGGTTTCAGAACGGAACTGGATAGCAGTGAATTTATACACAATGTAAACACTTATAAAATGGCTATTGTAGGACAAACAGCCAACCTAACGCCTGCTGATAAGAAAATTTATGCTTTAAGGGATGTTACAGCGACAGTAGATAGTATTCCTTTAATTGCCAGCTCTATAATGAGCAAAAAAATTGCTTCAGGTTCCGATGCCATTGTATTAGATGTAAAAGTAGGATCCGGTGCATTTATGAAGAGCATAGATGATGCGGAAGAATTGGCAAGGACGATGGTTGATATAGGAAAATCTTTAAACAGGAAAACTATAGCAGTTCTTACCAATATGGATCAACCCCTTGGCCATGAGGTAGGAAATGCTAACGAAATAAAAGAAGTTATTGATGTATTAAGTAATAAAGGCGCTGAAGATGAAACTACTATTGCGCTGACCATTGCTTCTCATATGGCAGTACTGGGAGGAGCATACAATGATTTTGATTCAGCTTTCAGAGTTTTGAAAGCAAAAATTGAAAATGGAGAAGCCATCAATAAATTCAAAGAATTTATTAAAATTCAAGGAGGCAATCCAGAGGTTGTTGATCATCCTGAATTACTTCCTCAGGCAAAACATCACATCGAAATAAAAGCTTCTTCTTCAGGATATATCACATCCATCAATGCAGAAAGCATAGGAATTTCTGCTATGCTTTTGGGCGCAGGCCGAAGAACGAAAGAAGATAAGATCGATTTTGCCGCCGGAATTACTCTTACGAAGAAAATTGGGGACAAAGTAGATGTTGGAGAGACCATTTGCGTCTTACATACAAATCTTGAGAATACTAACGAAGCACAGAATATAGCAAAGGAAGCTTTCAGGATCAGTGAAGAAAAACCTGCTCCTGTAAAATATGTTTATAAAGTGATTCAATAAACTTTTAAATGGAATGGTTTTGGCCATTCCATTTTTTGTGGAAAGAATTACATCCCTTGTATTCATGTGCATATTTTATCAAAATTGGTCTACCCTAAATATAGAGAAAAACATAATAAGTGCATAAGGAGGTAGACTATGTCATTTTATAGACGTGTAGCAATTATACTTATAATCGTTTTGATGATCAATCTTGTACCTTTTAGTGTTGCAGAAGGGGAAGAAACAAGTCCGCAACAGGCCAATGCTGAAATTCAGATAGAATCTCCTGCTGCTGTACTTATGGAAGCAAAAACCGGTAAAGTTCTATTTGAAAAGAATATGCACGAAAAACGCTATCCAGCCAGTGTGACCAAAATTATGACACTTCTTCTGATCTATGAAGCAGTTGAAAACGGAAAAATCAGTTGGGATGATATAGTTACTGTCAGTGAACATGCAGGAAGTATGGGGGGCTCTCAGGTATATTTAGAGCCAAATGAACAGCAAACAGTGAAAACTTTAACCAAATGCATAGCAGTTGCATCTGCCAATGACGCTTCGGTGGCTATGGCAGAACATATTGCCGGAAGTGAAGAAGCTTTCGTTAAGATGATGAATGAAAAAGCTAAAGAATTGGGAATGAACGATACAAATTTTGTCAATGCCTGTGGTTTACATGATGATGCCCATGTGACATCTGCATATGATATTGCCTTGATGTCGCGAGAATTAATCAATAAATATCCTGAGATCCATGAACTTGCAACGATTTGGACAGATACCATTATTCATAAAACAAGAAGAGGAGAAGAAGAATTCGGCCTTACCAACACCAATAATTTGTTCAAATGGTATCCAGGAGCCAATGGACTTAAAACAGGTTTTACAAGTCAGTCTATGTATTGCTTGTCGGGAACGGCTGAAAGAGACGGACTGAGTTTAATCGCAGTTGTTATGGGAGCGAAAAGTAAACAAGCAAGAAATTCAGAAGTAGCTAAAATGTTAAACTATGGCTTTGCAAATTATGCGGTTATTCAAGGAGATCCGGTTGGAAAAGTAGTAGGCAGTGTCAAAGTATATAAGGGGAATGTACCTGCTGTAGATTGTGCAATTAAAAAAGATGTAAAATTATTGGTGAGCAAAAAAATAGCCAATCAAAAAATCGAATCAAAAGTTGAACTGCCGGAATATATTCAAGCTCCTGTAGAAAAAGGTATGAAAGTTGGAGAAATCATTTACTTATTCCAGGACAAAGAAGTTGGACGTTCAGATTTAGTTGCGACAGATTCTGTAAAGAAAGCAAGCCTGAAAACTATGATGAATGTACTATTGAAACAATGGTTCTAAGTTTTAAGCGCCTAAGAATTTTCTTAGGCGCTTAAAATTATATTTGAAATTTTTATGTTATACCTTTACAATATACCTAGTAAATATCTTAAAAATCTTTTGATTAACACTAAAAGGAGGACGGATTTTGAACAATCCTATATTGGAAATAATTATAAAAATACTAGGAATATTGGTAGGAGTTACTTTTCATGAATTTGCCCATGGACTGATGGCATATTGCTTCGGGGATAAAACACCGAAAAAAGAAGGGAGACTAACACTTAATCCAATATCTCATATTGATCCTATAGGCCTAATATTGCTGTTTTTTATGAATTTTGGATGGTCCAGACCAATACATACAAATCCCACGAATTTTAAGAATAGAAAACCAGCAATGATTATGGTATCATTAGCTGGTTGTATAGCTAATTTACTTATAGCAGTTGTATTCGCAATGATATTAAAGCTTTTGAATGTGTATAACATAGAATATGATTTGTTTTTTCAAATTTTGCTCTATGGAATCTATATCAATATAGTATTGGCAATTTTTAATTTAATTCCCATACCTCCTATGGACGGCTCAAAAATATTATTTAATCTTATTCCTCCAAGGACCTATTTTAAAATTATACAGTATGAATATATACTGCAGATTATCTTGATCATACTTTTACTGATTGGCGCTATTCCTATGCTTTTAAACCCAATAGTTTTGCAGATATATAATTTTTTAATCAAGCTGATTGGATTATAATGAAAAGGGGTACAAGATTTGAGTATTACAGTAAAATTAGAAGCATTTGAAGGCCCTTTTGATTTGCTTTTTCATTTGATAGAGAAGAATAAAATCAATATCTATGATATACCAATAGCCCTTATTACAGACCAATTTATGGAATACGTGGATGCAATGCAGGAAAGAAATATGGACAATATGAGTGAGTTTTTAGTGATGGCTGCAACCCTTTTAGAAATCAAATCTAAAATGTTGCTGCCGATTCCTAAAAAAGAAGAGGAAGAAGAAGAGGATCCAAGAGAAGAATTGGTGAATAAACTCTTGGAGTATAAGAAAATCAAACATTTCTCAGAAGAATTAAAGATGAGGCAAGTAGAAGCACAAAAGGTGTTTTATAGAAATTCAACATTGCCGCAGCATGTAAAAAATATGCTTCAGGATGTACCGGTAGAGATTTCTGAGATTTTGGATGGTATTACGCTCCAAAATATGTTTTCTATTTTTCAGGACTTATTGAAGAGAAAAGAAAGAAAGATTGATACTGTACGAAGTGGGTTTAAATCTGTTCAAAGAGATGTTTATAAAATTGAAGATAAAATTACATATATTATGGATTTATTGGTGATATACCCTGTTATTCATTTTCATGAATTATTTTATGAAGACTCAGACAAAATGGAAATTGTCGTGACTTTTTTGGCTTTATTGGAATTAATAAGAAGTAAAAAAGTTAAAATTGAACAAAAATACCCATTCAAAGATATTTTGATTATGACGTATGATGGGATGGATGTAAATGAAACTGACGAAAGATGAGGCTGCGATAGAAGCAATTTTATTTATATCGGGAGAAGCTGTTTCACTGAAAAAATTATCTGAAATTATTCAAAAAGATCTCCATACAACGAGAAATATTATTGAGAATTTGATTGCCAGGTACAGGGATGAAGGGCGGGGTATTCAGATTATTGAAGTGAATAATGCATTTCAAATGTGTACAAGTCCTCAGTTTTTTGAGTTAATTCAATCTTTTTATCAAAATCCTAAAAAATTTAATATGACTCAGGCTCTTTTAGAAACTTTAGCAATCATTGCTTACAAACAGCCTGTAACTAAGGCTGATATTGAAGAAATCAGAGGGGTACGCTCTGATCACGTAGTTAATAAATTAATAGAGTATAATCTGGTTTGTGAAGTGGGGAGAATGGAAGCACCAGGCAAGCCGATTTTATTTGGAACGACGGAGGAGTTTTTAAGATATTTTGGTTTTAAAAATATCAATGAACTTCCTCAGCTTCAAGAAGAATTGCTGAAACAGCTTCAGAAAGAAGTGCAAAATGAAGTAAAGCAAATAGGGTTATTTGATGACCAAGAGGAGTGAAAAGCTTCTTTTGGTCATTTTTGTTTTTTGCATGGTTTATTGATCTTGGGGAAAAATAAATTTAAATGTAACAAAATAAGCAGGTGAAATCTTGAAAGTAATCATTCATTATGAAAAAAGAGGCGAGAATCAGGATTTAACCGTAAGTGTATATTTATTTCGGTATATTAGAATTTACAAACTTAATCTTGTTGAATATATGCAGACTAAAATTGAGGAATATCTAAAGGGAAATTATAGCAAGTTTTTTTCAACAAAATCATACATAAACTATAAAAATTCAGCAAAAATAATATGGAATAGAATTGAAAAATTTAAGAAGCATATATACATCAATTCCCTGGATTTGAAGTTGCATCTTGGTACAGGTGATCCGGCTGTTACAGCTCTTCTTTATGGTTTAATTTACAGCATACTGCCCAATATAGTTTATTTTGTTCATCAATTCATTACAATAAAAAAACATTATTATCGAATACTTCCTCAATTTGATTCTTCCGCGACCAATATTTCATTGACTTGTGAGATGATGATTCATCCTGTTTTCGTCGTTTATCAGTATTTTATTACAAAAAGGAGGCTTAAAGATGACAAATTCGAATCAACATCCCATTGAATCCTTGATGAAAACTGCAATGAGCAATATAAAAGAAATGGTTGAAGTCAATACGGTAGTAGGGGATCCAATAGAAACTGCTGAAGGAACAGTGATTATGCCTATCACAAAAGCTACATTCGGCTTTGCCGCGGGAGGAGCTGAGTATGGGACTGCTATGAGGGATGACGGATCTAGTGATGAAGGAAGTGGTCATTCCGAAAGATTCCCCTTTGGAGGAGGAAGCGGTGCCGGAGTCTGTATTCAGCCAGTCGCATTTATGGTGGTTGAAGATGGTAAGGTGCAAATAAGGCATGTAAATTATCACTTTGGAACCATGTCAAAAGTAATGGAAGAAGTACCGGAACTTATTGGCAAATTAGGAACTTATTTTAATTCAAAAGGGAAAAGTAAAGGAAAAGTGAAAGATGAGAGCAAAGAAAATAGTGAAAAGAACTTAACAAAAGTATTGGAAGTTTATGAATCTGAGAAATAAAATTTCTGCATAAAATAAGCTGTTACCTTTTATGATAAATATAAGGATTTTTAAAAGGAGTAAGGTATGACTAAAAGGAAATTCAGACTGATGATATCTGTTATATTACTTCTTATATTTGCATCTCCAGCTTATGGAGCAGAAAGCAATGAGCCTAAAGTAGAAGCACAATCAGCTATTCTAATAGAAGCGGATACAGGGCGAATACTGTGGGAAAAAAATGCCCATGAACCAAGGCCAATGGCAAGTACAACAAAAATCATGACATGTATCCTTGCGTTAGAAAGTGGAATGCTTGACGATATTGTTACAGTAAGCAAAAGAGCTGCCCTGGCTCCAGAAGTAAAACTTCGACTAAAAGCCGGAGAAAAACAGAGATTGGAAGACCTGCTCTATGCGCTGATGATGAAATCATCTAATGATGCTGCCGTTGCAATTGCTGAGCATATCAGTGGTTCTGTAGAAGCATTTTGTGAAAAAATGACTCAAAAAGCAAAAGAGCTGGGAGCAAAAAATACAGTTTTTAGAACCCCTAATGGACTGGATGCAGATGGACATCAGTCTACAGCATATGATTTGGCATTGATTACCCGTTATGCAATGAAAAATCCTAAATTTGTTGAAATCATTAATACAAGACAGATTACCATCCCTAAGGAAGGGAATTTTCGCTCTTATTATTTAAGTAATGCAAATAGATTTTTATATGAATATCCCGGAGCAAATGGCGTAAAAACTGGTTATACAGGTAAAGCAGGTTATTGCTTTGTAGGCGCTGCCAATCAAAATGGAATGCAGCTCATTTCTGTTGTACTTGCCAGCGGATGGGGATCCAGAGGAAAAGAGCAAAAATGGGTTGATACCAAGAGAATCATGAATTATGGTTTTCAGAATTACAAGAAGGTTTGTCTTTTAGAAAAAAATAAACTTCTTAAAACGATACCTGTAGAACGGGCAAAAGAAACCAGCGTCTCTTTATATTCTGACAAAACTATTGTTTCCGTCCTAAATGAAGAGGAAAAGTCTAAAGTCCAAATAAAAATTGATGTCCCACAGTCTGTGGAAGCCCCGGTAACTAAAGGGCAGGAAATTGGAAGGGCGAAAGTGATTTTAGGGGATGAGATTCTAGGAACTGTGTCATTGGTTGCCGACAGAGACATTGAGAGACATGACTTTCCAGCATGTATAAAGAAAGTATTAAATAATTGGTTAAGATTGACCAAGTACGGTATAATAATAGGTGAAAAGGAATGACCTTTAGCCTATTATTTTTTTATGAGGGGAAGGAACATATGAATACTGAAAAGAAAAAAACAGCAGAGGTTAGACTTCAGAAGTTTTTAGCAGATGCAGGAATTGCATCGAGAAGAAAAGCGGAAGAGTATATTCTTCAAGGTAAAGTAAAGGTAAATGGTCAGGTTGTCACCAGTTTAGGTACAAAAATAAATCCTGATCAGGATATTGTTTACTATAATGATAAAAAAGTAGAAATTAAAAAAAAGAAGATATATCTTTTGTTGAATAAACCCGAAAATTATGTTACAACTGTAAATGACCAGTTTAATAGGCCGACGGTTATGAATTTACTCCATTCTGTACCAGAGAGAGTTTATCCTGTTGGTCGACTGGATTATAATACATCCGGACTTCTGCTGCTTACTAATGATGGGGATTTAACTTATAAAATTACCCATCCAAAACACCATATTGATAAGGTGTATCTGGCAACCGTTAAGGGGATTCCCAGTGAAGCTTCATTGAATAAGCTGAGACGAGGAGTTGTGATAGACGATTATAAAACAGCTCCTGCAAAGGTTGAGATGATTCATACATCTTCAAATAATGCCACCCTTCAAATTACGATCCATGAAGGAAGAAACAGGCAGGTCAGAAAGATGTGCGAAGCTATAGGACATCCTGTAATTCGCTTAAAAAGGATTGCCATTGGAAAAATTTTGTTGGGAGATCTTCCTGTAGGCAAATATCGAAGTCTGACACCAAAAGAGATTGATTACTTAAAAAACATATAAACTTTATGAAAGGAGCAAGTCAATGGAACTTTGGTTTACTGAAAAGCAAACTGAAAATTTTGGTATCACTGCTAAGGTGATTCAAAGCCTTCATACGGAAAAAACGCAGTATCAGCAGTTGGATATGATCCAAACTAAAGAATTTGGTAACATGCTGGTATTGGATGGGATGGTGATGACTACCGAAAAAGATGAATTTGTATATCATGAAATGGTGACCCATCCAGTGCTTTTTACTCATCCTAATCCGAAAAACGTTTTAGTTGTCGGAGGCGGAGATGGAGGAGCTATAAGAGAAGTTTTAAAACATCCAGAAGTAGAAAAGGTTGTTTTAGTTGAGATTGATGGAAAAGTAATCGAATACTCTAAAAAGTATCTTCCAAGCATAGCAGGCAAATTAGATGATGAAAGAGTACAAGTATTGATTGACGACGGATTTATGCACATACATAAAAATAAAAATAAATATGACGTGATCATGGTTGATTCTACTGAACCGGTAGGGCCAGCAGCTCCGCTGTTTGAGAGAGGTTTTTATCAAGGTATTTATGAAACTTTAAAAGAAGATGGTATATTTGTCGCGCAGACTGACAATCCTTGGTTTAAAGGAGAACTTATTAAAAAAGTTTTCAAAGATGTCAAAGAAATCTTCCCTATTACAAAACTTTATACCTGTAATATTCCTACTTATCCCAGTGGTATGTGGACATTTACAATAGGTTCTAAAAAATATGATCCGGAGGCTGTTGACATTACAGCAATCCCTGATATAGATACCAAATATTATACACCGCAGATTCACAAAGCATGTTTTGTATTACCAAGATTTGTTGAATTATTAACTAAGTAGGAGAATGTGTATGAGCATACTAAAGAATAAACAGACGCTTTTTCCGCATTTTATGGGTTCAGCTGAAAAGTATGAAGACGCAGATATCATTTTATTTGGTGTGCCAATGGACTTTACAACCAGCTTCAGACCTGGTACAAGGCAAGGGCCCATGAAGATTCGAGAAGTATCCATAGGTATCGAAGAATATAGCTTTTACCAAAATAAAAGTCTGGAAGATATTTCTTATTATGACGGCGGTGACTTGGATCTTCCTTTTGGGAATGTGGACAAATGTTTGTCGCTTATTTCACAAGCAACAAAGGAAGTATTGGATGATCACAAACTTCCTATAGTAATAGGGGGAGAGCATTTAATAAGTCTTCCTGTCATTCAGGAAGTTTACAATAAATATAAAAAGGATTTGGTACTTATTCATATTGATGCTCATGCTGATCTCAGAGAAGACTATATTGGAGAAAACAGATCCCATGCAACAGTAATAAGACGCTGTTGTGATTTTATCAATCCTAAGAATATCTATCAATTTGGCATTCGTTCCGGAACAAAAGAAGAGTTTGAATTTGCTAAAAAGAATCTGAACTTCTATCCCTTTGAGGTATTGGAACCGCTTAAAGGATGCATTGAGAAATTAAAAGGCAGACCGATTCATGTTACCTTAGATATCGATGTTTTGGACCCTGCATATGCTTGTGCTACTGGAACACCTGAAGCTGGAGGGATATCGTCAAAGGAAATGATTGAGAGTATTTTGCTTTTTAATTCTCTTAATATCGTAGGGTTTGATTTGGTTGAAGTTTCTCCTGTATACGATGTGGCTGACCGTACTTCTCTATTAGCAGCTAAACTGATTAGAGAAATGATGCTCATAGTATCAAAGTAGGTGATGAATTGTTTTTAAATACCAAATTAACAGAAATGATTCATGAAATACTAAGACCAATCATTAAGCCGGGAGATTTGGTAGTAGATGCAACACTTGGTAACGGCTTTGATACGTTGTTTTTGGCAAAAGCGGTAGGACCTCAGGGAAAGGTTATTGGATTTGACATTCAGGAGTGCGCTATTGAGAATGTGAGAAGAAGATTGGAAAATGAAGGATTACTGGAACGAGTCAGCCTCATTCAAGACAGTCATAGCAATATTGACAAATATATTTTTGAACCTATTGGGGGAGCTATGTTCAATTTGGGTTATTTACCTGGTGGAGATAAAGAATTGATCACGAAACCTCAATCGACTGTAGAAGCATTAGAAAAGACTTCTTGCTTGTTATCCCGGGGAGGATTTATTACTATATTAAGTTACTGGGGACATGCTGGCGGAAAAGATGAAAAAGAAGCCGTTGAAAAATTTCTAAGCAAGCTGGACAATAAAATATTTCTTACTGCAAAGTTTAAATTTCTAAACCGTTCAGGGAATCCACCAGTTATTTATCTAGTTCAAAAGTTATAAAAAAGTTATAAATTTAATATATTTTATATTTTTAAAGTACTTGCATGGATTAGAATAATAATGTAGAATAAACTTGGCGATTGTTGCGTTTTTTGAGAGCCTAAAATTTAAAAATGGAGGGTTATAAATGAGTACATTGTCTAAAGTAAATGAACTCGATGCACGTCGTTCTGCAATAAAAATGGGCGGCGGTGAAGCAGAAATCAAGAAGCTTCACACTGATGGCAAGTTGACTGCTAGAGAACGCATCGAAAAATTTCTTGATGAAAACAGTTTTGTAGAAATTGGTACATTTGTTACACACCGTTCTACAGCCTTCAATATGGCAGATAAAGAGGCTCCTGCTGATGGAGTTGTAACAGGTTATGGTACTGTTGAAGGGCGATTGGTATATGTATATAGCCAGGATTCTACTGTGCTTGGAGGATCTGTGGGTGAAATGCATGCACAAAAGATTAATTCTCTTTACGATCAAGCAATGAAAATGGGAGCTCCAATCGTTGCATTTTTAGACTCAGCTGGATTGAGACTCCAGGAAAGTGTAGATGGTCTGGATGGCTATGGAAAGCTGTTTTTGCGACAATCCCTTGCATCTGGAGTGATCCCTCAAATCTCTGTTATTCTCGGAGATTGCGTAGGTGGAGCTGGATTTATACCGGGACTTTCAGATTTTACTTTTATGGTTTCTAAAAATGCAAGATTGTTTATGAACAGCCCAAATACAATTGAAGGTCCAGAAGGTAAAAGTGCAACTTTTGATACTATAGGAAGTGCCAAAGTACATAGTGAAAAGAGTGGAATGGTACATTTCCAATATGATAAAGAAGAAGAGTGCATTGAGAATGTAAGAAAATTAATTGCTTATCTTCCTGCGAATAATTTGGAAGATGCACCTGTTTATGAAGTAAATGATGATTTAAATCGTGTGGATTCTGTTTTGAATTCCATTGTTCCAGATGATTTGAATGCATCTTTTGATATTAAGACAGTTATAAGATCTCTGGCTGATGACAGAGAACTTTTTGAAGTACAAGCCCAATTTGCTAAAAATCTTGTGGTTGGTTTCATTCGTCTTAATGGAAGCACTGTAGGAATAGTAGCTAACCAGTCTCAAGAAGAAGGTGGACTGCTAGACAGTAAAGCTGCCCAAAAAGGAGCTGAATTCATCCAATTCTGTGATGCCTTTAATATTCCTATTGTTTCTATTACAGATGTGGCAGGCTTTAGGGCTTCTGTTGAAGAAGAGCAAAGAGGAGTATTAAAGCAAAGCAGTAAGCTGGTATATGCATTTGCTCATGCAACAGTTCCAAAAGTAAATGTCATTGTAAGAAAAGCTTTCGGAAGTGCTTATATTGCAATGAACAGTAAACATATAGGTGCTGATATTGTTTTTGCTTGGCCAACTGCTCAAATTTCTGTGATGAATCCGGAAGGGGCAGTAAATATTATGTATGCGGAAGAATTAAAAACATCCGAAGATCCTCACAGCTTAAGAGCAGAAAAAATTGAAGAGTTCTCTGCTATGCAAGCTAGTCCATATACAGTTGCCGCAAGAGGATACATTGATGATATTATTGAACCGGCGGCTACAAGAAAACGCGTAATTGCAGCTTTAGAAATGCTTTATAGTAAAAGAGAGCAAAGATCAACTAAAAAGCATGGCACGGTTTAAATAAACGTGAGGTGATAAAATGGAAGAATTTATTCATGGTTTAATGGTAACAGTCATTGGTATGGGAGTAACATTTCTGGCTTTGATTGCTTTATCCTTCATTCTTGATCTCTTTCGTGTTCTTGCCGAAGGTCCTTCCAGTAAAAAAGTAGAAGCACCAAAGCAAGAAGCAACAGTTATTGAAGAAACAGCGGTCAAAGAAGAAGCATCAGAAGAAATTATTGAGCAAGATGATTTAGAATTAATTGCTGTGATTACTGCAGCGATCGCAGCCAGTTTAGAAACTTCTACAGATCAATTAAGAGTGCGTTCTTTCAGAAGAATTAATTCTAATGGTTCGGCGTGGAACAAAGCAGGCCGAATGAATCAAGTTCAAAATACATTTTAATTAAGTTCTAATATTAAAGGAGGAGTTAAAATGAGAAAATTTCAAGTTACAGTAAATGGAAATATATATGAAGTTGAAGTGGAAGAATTACAAGGAGGTCAAGCAGTGACTCCAGCAGCGGCACCAGCAACTGCGGCACCTGCACCAGCGGCACCTGCAGCTCCAAAAGTAGCGCCACAAAAAGCTTCTGCACCAGCAGCAGTACCAGCAGGTGCTACAAAAGTTACTTCCCCAATGCCTGGAACAATTTTAGACATTAAAGTAAGTGTAGGAGATAGCGTAAAAGTAGGAGATACAATAGCTATTCTTGAAGCAATGAAAATGGAAAATGAAATTGTTGCAACAGCTGACGGTAAAATAGCTTCTATCAATACATCCAAAGGAGCGTCTGTAAATACAGGAGACTTAATCGCAACCATCGGCTAATATCCTGACCATCATTTGAAAAGGAGGGAGCAAGTCAAATGAACTTTATAAACATGATCGTAGATACGTTAGGAGATTTGTATTCTACTTCTGGTTTTGCCGGCTTAACGATAAGCAGTGTCATTATGATTGGCGTTTCATTGGTTTTAATATATCTTGCAATTAAAAAAGAGTATGAGCCTTTGTTATTGTTACCAATTTCTTTCGGAATGTTGCTCACGAATTTACCTCTGGCAGGAATGATGTCAGGTCCTTCCAATGGTGAAGTAGGCGGTATTCTTTATTATTTATATCAAGGCGTTAAATTAGGAATTTTCCCACCTCTTATTTTCTTGGGAGTAGGAGCGATGACGGATTTTGGCCCCCTGATTGCAAATCCAAGAAGTATTTTATTAGGAGCAGCAGCTCAATTTGGAATTTTCTTTGCATTCATTGGAGCTTTGTTATTAAAACACGTTATACCAGCAATTAACTTTACCGGTGCAGAAGCGGCTAGTATTGGTATTATCGGAGGGGCAGACGGTCCAACAGCGATTTATCTAACATCCAGACTAGCCCCGCACTTATTAGGACCTATTGCTGTAGCTGCTTATTCTTATATGGCTTTGGTGCCTATTATTCAGCCACCAATCATGAGAGCGTTAACAACTCCAGAAGAAAGAAAAGTAAAAATGGAACAGTTAAGACCTGTTTCTCAAAATGAAAAAATTATATTTCCAATTATCGTTACAATATTAGTTTCTCTCTTGCTTCCATCAGCAGCACCTCTTATAGGAATGCTTATGTTTGGTAACTTAATGAGAGAAAGCGGTGTTGTAGGTAAATTAGTTGAAACAGCATCCAATGCTTTGATGTATATCATAACAATATTCTTAGGTACTACTGTTGGCGCAACAGCCAGTGCAGAAAACTTTTTAAATCCAAAAACTTTAGGTATTATAGCCCTTGGTTTGGTAGCTTTTTCAATTGGAACAGCGGCTGGAGTTCTTTTTGGTAAAATCATGTATAAAGTATCTGGAGGAAAAGTCAATCCTCTGATCGGTGCAGCGGGGGTTTCTGCAGTACCTATGGCAGCCCGTGTGGCACAAAAAGTAGGTAAAGAAGAAAATCCAACGAATTTCTTACTGATGCATGCGATGGGACCGAACGTTGCAGGAGTTATAGGTTCGGCAGTTGCAGCAGGAGTATTATTGTCAATCTTCGGTTAATATAATCTAAGAAGGAGGTAGAACGATGTCAGAACAAGTTCAAAATAGACCAGTAAAAATTACAGATACTACATTTCGTGATGCGCATCAATCTTTGATTGCAACACGAATGAAAACTGAAGAAATGCTTCCTATAGCAGAAAAAATGGACCAAGTAGGCTTCTACTCTATGGAAGTATGGGGAGGCGCAACATTTGATGCATGTTTACGCTTCTTAAAAGAAGATCCATGGGAACGTTTAAGAAAACTAAGAGCAGCTATAAAAAACACAAAACTCCAGATGTTATTAAGAGGACAAAATATTTTGGGATATCGTCACTATGCAGATGATGTTGTTGAATATTTCGTTCAAAAAAGTATTGCAAATGGAATTGATATCATCCGTATATTTGATGCGTTAAATGATGCAAGAAATCTGGAAACTGCCATAAAGGCAACCAAAAAAGAAAAAGGTCATGCGCAAGTTGCTATTTCTTATACTTTAAGTGAAGTACATACACTTGAATACTATGTGAAATTAGCAAAGCAATTTGAAAACATGGGAGCAGATTCAATTTGTATTAAGGATATGGCAGGATTATTACTTCCATATGATTCATATGAATTGGTATCTGCCTTAAAGCAAGCTGTAAAAATCCCTATTGAACTCCACGGACATTATACCAGTGGCGTTGTAGCAATGACTTATATGAAGGGTGTTGAAGCTGGAGCTGATATCATTGATACAGCTATGTCACCTTTCTCTATGGGAACTTCTCAGCCAGCTACAGAAGTAATGGTGGAAACCTTCAGAGGTACTCCATATGATTCTGGCCTTAATCAGGAAATATTATCCGAGATTGCAGAATACTTCAGACCTCTTCGCGAAAAAGCAATGGAAGAAGGACTTCTTGATCCTAAAGTATTGGGTGTTGATATTAAGACCCTTATGTACCAGGTTCCAGGAGGTATGTTGTCCAACTTGGTTTCACAGCTTAAGAAACAAAATGCGGAAGATCGTTTCTATGAAGTGTTACAAGAAATCCCAAGAGTTCGTGCAGATTTTGGATATCCTCCATTAGTAACTCCATCCAGCCAAATTGTAGGAACTCAAGCGGTTTTAAATGTATTAATGAATCAAAGATATAAAATGGTTACAAAAGAATCTAAAGCGCTTGTTCGTGGTGAATATGGAAAAACTCCAGTGCCTATTTCAGAAGAAGTTAGAAAAATGGTTATTGGAGACGAAGAACCTATTACATGTCGCCCTGCCGATTTATTAGAGCCTGAATTAGAAAAAATTGAAGCAGAAATGAAGCAATATAAAGAACAGGACGAAGATGTTTTATCTTATGCATTGTTCCCACAAGTGGCAGAAGAATTCTTTAAATATCGTCAAGCACAAAAAACAAAGGTTGACCCTGCTTTAGCAGATACAGCAAATAAAGTTTATCCAGTATAATAAATAAAGGAGTTTTGAAAAACTATAAAGAGTTTTTCAAAACTCCTTTTTAACAGTGTTTATGAAGAAAGATCTGATTGGGACGATTACTTTCATATTTAATAATTTTAACCTTTTCAGAATGTTTTAGTTTTTTACCGCATCTAAGGCAGTAATATTCTCTTTTTGAAGGAAGATAATCATATTCAATTTCTAAAGGAAGTCTTCCGTATTTTTCCCAGCTTTTCCAGCCGACTTTACATAAAAGCCTTCTGTGATCATAGTCTGCATAAACCCATTTTAAAATGCGGTGAAAATGAAAAGGATATTTTGTATATTTTATAAATGCTTCAGGAAATCCTAATGAAATTACATATTCTTCAAAACTTTTTTCTACTTTTTCCTGCAAAGGACCTGTTATAACTGTATTTTTCCAGATATAATTTTTTTCATCCAGCCATTTTCTTAACTCGTCAAACATATAGCCTCTACAGATTTCTATTGGTTCATCTTTTCTTACATTTAATTTCTTAAAGCCTCTTTGGACTATTTTCACTACATATCTCAGATAAGCCTTCTTCTTCATATTAGCTTTTGAATAATATTTCAGAGGGATGACTTCATCGAAATATTCTCCTGTTTCAATACGATACATTCCAATGATTGTTCCTCCAATTAAGCTGCCACTGCCAGCATCATCTATTTGAATCAAGAAAATCAGCTCCACCATTCATTTTTCTAAAAATTAGCAGAAAAAACTTTGCCCGACTATTCAACTGTAATAATAAATACTAATTTTATTTTTAATACATAGTTCATGGAGATTAAATCAGACTTCTTCTTTTTACATAATATTATTTGTAAAAATTGATTTTTTATATATAATAATGTTATGAAATATCTTTTACTTGTTCATTCAAATGGATGAAAATTAATTATTACAAGATGTGAGGGAACGACATGCATAAAAAGAATGATTTAATTCAGAGAATTCAAAGTAGTCTGCCTAAGCTCAGTAAAGGTCAAAAATTGATTGCAAATTATATTTTGAATCATTACGATAAAGCAGTGTTTTTAACTGCTGCTAAATTAGGCAGTATTGTGGGAGTTAGCGAGTCAACAGTAGTTAGATTTGCCAATGAATTAGGCTATGATGGATATCCAAAACTGCAGAGGGCATTAGAAGAATTAGTAAAGAATCGACTTACTGCTGTTCAAAGGATGGAAGTTGCATCCGATCGTTTAGAGCATCAACATGTATTAAGATATGTGCTTCAATCGGATGCAGATAAAATTAAATATACTTTGGAAGAAATTGACGAACAGGTTTTTGATGAATCTGTAAATGCAATTCTTAATGCCCGAAAAATATATATATTAGGCGTTAGAAGTTCCGCTGCTTTGGCCAGTTTTTTAGGATTTTATTTCAATCTGCTGTTTGATAATGTGAAATTAATCCATACAAACAGTGTAAGTGAAATGTTTGAGCAAATTCATAAATTGAGTTCTGAAGATGTTGTTATAGGAATTAGTTTTCCAAGATATTCAAAACGTACTTTAAAGGCAATGGAATTTGCCAAATCACAAAATGCCACAGTGATCACTATTACAGACAGTCCACTGTCTCCAATGACACAATATGCCACTTACAGTTTGCTGGCCAGAAGTGATATGGCTTCTTTTGTAGATTCTCTGGTGGCTCCAATGAGTGTACTTAATGCTTTAATTGTTGCCATCAGTTTAAAGAAGAAAGATGAAATATCAGAAACATTAAGTAAACTCGAAAAAATTTGGACAGAATACCAAGTGTATGACAATGAAGATGAAGACTTGAATTTAACTTATTCATTAAATAAAAAGTAGGGTGAACACATGACAAAATTCTATTTAATAAGACATGGAGAGACTGAATGGAATGTTCAAAATAGATATCAAGGGATTACAGACATTCCTTTAAGTTCTGTCGGTAAATTGCAGGCACAAGCTATTGCGACCAGGATGAAAGATTATGAAGTAGATGCGATTTATGCTTCTGATTTATCAAGAGCTTTCGTTACAGCAAAAAGTATTGCCAAAGAGAAGAATTTGGAAGTCCGAACCCTTCCCCAGTTAAGGGAAATTAATTTCGGAGAATGGGAAGGTTATACGATGACTGAGCTTGAGGAAATATATGGGGATGACTATAAGAGATTTTTTATGGAGCCTCATAAATATCCATTTCCAGGGGAAGGATCTATGGAAGCGGTCCAAATGAGAGTAAAAAAAGCAGTAGAAATCATCACTTCAAATCATGATCATCAAAAGGTTGTTATTGTTTCCCATGGGGGAATATTAAAAGTTCTGATTATGACTTTATTAGAACTGGATTTATCTTTTTACAAAAGTTTTTGGCTAGGAAATACATCGCTTTCTATACTTGACCAAAAGGATACGGGCAAATGGGTATTAAGCTCATTAAATGACCGATGCCATTTAAATACTATGAAATAGGAGAAATCAACTATGTCTGTAGCTGTAATACGAGGAGCAATTACAATAGAAAAAAACACAGAGGAAGATATTCTTCAAAATACTACAATTCTTTTACAAGAAATCATGGCCAGGAACAATCTCAAAATTGAGGATATAATATCTATTATTTTTACTGCAACAGATGATATTGATGCTGCATATCCTGCGGTTGCAGCAAGAAAGTTAAATATCATTCATGCAGGACTGATGTGTTTTCAAGAAATGAAAGTTCAAAACAGTTTAAAAATGTGCATACGAGTGATGGTTCAGATTAAAACAGAAAAGACACAAGATCAGATGAAGCATGTGTATTTAAAGAAAGCAACAGTGCTAAGACCGGATTTGCTAAAGTAAAAAATTTTATTCCAATCAGGGTGGGCAATGTTTTTGACAGAATAGGGAGGAAGAAAGATGAAGTATTTTTCAATAGCAATTGATGGACCCGCAGGAGCTGGTAAAAGTACAATTGCTAAAATGATAGCCAAAAAACTAAATATTATATATGTAGATACTGGCGCCATGTATCGTACAGTAGCACTATATTGTATCAAGCATGGCATACAATGTACTGATAAAGACAATGTTGAAAAGATTTTAAATCAAATAGAAATAAAAATTCTATATAAAGATCATACGCAAAGAATATTTTTAAACGATGAAGATGTATCAGATATAATTCGTACTCAGGAAATCTCCCAGGGCGCTTCAGATGTTGCTACGATTCAGGCTGTGCGTGTTAAAATGGTAGAATTGCAAAGAAATCTTGCCAAAAGCGCTTCAGTTGTCATGGATGGAAGAGATATAGGTACGTATGTATTACCTAATGCTGACTTAAAAATATTCCTTACTGCCAGTGTAGAGGAACGGGCCAGCAGAAGATATAAAGAATTGACGCAAAAAGGCATAGAATGCAGTCTGAGTAAGATTAAAGAAGAGATTGAAGCACGAGATAAAAATGATACCTGCAGAGAATGCTCTCCTCTAAGAAAAGCAGAGGATGCTGTTGAAGTAGATACAACAGGAAAAACGATACAAGAGGTTGTAGATCAAATTATTTCCTTAATCCCTAAGCAATACGACATTAATAACGATGACACAATTTAAGGAGGAGAATAATGGAAATTATTGTAGCTCATACTGCAGGATTTTGTTTTGGTGTAAATCGTGCAGTGGATTCTGTGTATAAGAATATAGGTCAACAACCTTTATATACTTATGGCCCTATTATACATAATCCTCAGGTAGTAGGGGAGTTAAGAGAAAAAAATGTTATTCCAGTGAATTCTCTTGATGAAGTGGAAGAAGGGACCATTATTATACGATCCCATGGGGTTTCAAAAGATGTATATGATACCATCAACAGAAAGGGATTGACTTACATTGACTCAACATGCCCTTATGTAAAAAGAATCCATAAGATTGTGGACGAATATTCGAAAAAAGGGTATCAAGTGATGATTGTAGGGGATAGAGAGCATCCAGAAGTTCAAGGAATATCAGGATGGAGCAATGGTGAAACAATAATTGTAGAAAAGACAGAAGATTTAGAAGGATTGAATCTTTCAAAGACTAAACCGATTTGTTTAGTGTCTCAGACAACCTACAGGGAAGATAGATTTGAAAGTATATTAAAAGCCCTTAAAGATCATCAGTATGAAGTAGAAGGCTTTAACACAATATGCAAAGCGACCTCTGATAGACAGCAGGAAGCAGTAAAAATTGCAAAAATGGTTGACAAAATGATTGTAATTGGTGGTCGTGACAGTTCTAATACAAAGAAATTATACGAAATTTGCAAAAAATTTTGCAAAGAAACTTATCATATAGAGACGCTGGAAGATTTAGAGTTGAATAAATTTAATTCTAATGATAAAATTGGAATAACTGCAGGGGCCTCAACTCCTGCTCGTATAATAAAGGAGGTTATTACAGCAATGAACGATTTAGAAAATCATGGCAATGAAAGTTTTGAAGAATTGTTGAATCAGTCTTTTGTTACATTAAGAAGTGGCCAAATTGTAAAAGGAACGGTTATTCATGTTACGGATTCTGAAGTATCCGTTAATTTGGGATATAAATCTGATGGAATTATTTCAAAGTCTGAGATTTCCAATGATTCAAGTTTGAGTCCAAAAGATGTGGTTAAGCTTGGGGACGAAATAGATGTATATGTTTTAAGAGTAAATGACAGCGAAGGTATTGTTGAATTATCGAAAAAACGAGTAGATGCTCAAAAGGGATGGGAAACTGTCAAAAAGGCTTATGAAGAAGGTACCATTTTAACTGGAAAAGTTGTAGAAGTAGTTAACGGTGGTGTAATTGCCATATCTCATGAAGTAAGAGTATTTATACCTGCTTCTTTATTAGGTTCAAAATACAGTAAAGATTTAAATCAATTGATCGGAAAAGACATAGAATTTAAAGTTTCTAAAATTGATGCAAAAAGAAAAAGAGTAGTAGGCGACCATAAGCAAATTTATATGGAAGAATTTAAAAAGAAAAAAGAAGAAATATTCAATTCGCTTGAAGTGGGACAAAAGGTAGAAGGAACTGTAAGAAATATTACGAACTTTGGTGCGTTTATTGATTTAGGTGGAATAGATGGTCTGATCCATATTTCACAAATGTCCTGGAAGAAAATTCAACATCCTGAAGAAGTTCTTAAGGTAGGTCAGGAAGTAGAAGCAACTGTATTGAAAATTGATAAAGATAAGGAAAAAATATCTTTGACATTAAAAGATGAAAAAAGCAATCCTTGGTTTAAAATAGAAGAAAAATATCCCGTTGGTTCTATTGTTAAAGGTAAAGTTGTTCGAATGGTGCCCTTTGGTGCTTTTGTTGAATTGGAACCCGGAGTAGATGGATTGGTTCACATTTCTCAAATTGCTAATAAACATGTGGTTAAGCCTGAAGATGAGCTTAAATTGGGAGAAGTTATTGACGTAAAAGTTCTTGAGATCAATAAGGATGAGAAGAAGATTAGCTTAAGCAAAAAGCAGGCGGAAGTTCAGCAAGCAGAGGTTCAGCCAGAAGAAACTAATGTTTCAGAAGAGTAGTATATTTTGATAGTTATTTTCTTATCCCTTAGTGATGATATTTTAAGTTTAGGGGAGATTTTTCATGATTAAGACATATGAAGATTTTAAAAAAGAGATATTACGGATGTCAGGAATTGATTTGAATAGTTATAAAGAGAGACAAATGAAACGCCGGATAGATGCTTTGATCAAAAAAAATAATTATAACGATTATGAGCCTTATGTTATGGCTTTAAAAACCAATAAAGAACTTTATAATGAGTTTATTAATTATTTGACGATTAATGTTTCGGAATTTTTTCGGAATCCTCCACAATGGGAAGTGTTGGAAAAAGAAGTGATTCCTTATTTATTGAAGAGATCCTCTTCTTTAAAGATATGGAGTGCGGCTTGTTCAACAGGAGATGAACCATATTCTTTAGCCATGCTTCTGACTAAATTCTTTCCTTTATCTAAGATTAGAATATTGGCTACCGATATCGACAGACAAGTATTAGAAAAAGCA
Organism: Defluviitalea raffinosedens; assembly: GCF_016908775.1. Classification (NCBI taxonomy): domain Bacteria; kingdom Bacillati; phylum Bacillota; class Clostridia; order Lachnospirales; family Defluviitaleaceae; genus Defluviitalea; species Defluviitalea raffinosedens. The sequence continues at coordinate 65,146 of NZ_JAFBEP010000018.1, forward strand.
CGAATGGGCTTATATAACAAAAAAAGTATCGAAGGTGTTCCTAAAGAGTTTTTATCAAAATATTTTGAGAAAACAGGTGAATCTTATAAGATTTCTGATGAATTAAAACGATGTATCGATTTTAGACAGCACAATTTATTAAAAGATCCTTATCCGGATCAATGTGATTTAATTATATGCAGAAATGTACTGATTTATTTTACAGAAGAGGCAAAGGATGAAATTTATAAGAAGTTTAATAAATCTTTAAAAACTGGTGGCGTATTATTTGTAGGAAGCACTGAGCAAATAATATTGTCTCATAAATATGCTTTAACCCCAATTAAAACATTTTTTTATAAAAAGGAAGCAGATTTATAACTTAGGTGATTCTTTTTAGCATAAGCAGCAATAAAAAAGGATGGGTGACCCCATCCTTTTTTATTGCTGCTTATGTTTCTTATCTGTTTTAAATGTCATTAGTTCCTGTGCGGATTCCGTATCCAATAATAAATCTTTTGGATTATTGGTATGATTCTGTTTATCCTGATTTCTTGAAGTATGGGTAGGATCCGGATTCTTTGATTTAACTTTAGACATTATCTTACCTCCTATATTGATTTAAGTATATTATTTCCTCATTTTACACAGGAATATGTACGATGATAGAACATGTCGTTAACAGTATAAATAGATATCATATGGATAATAATTCGCATAAAACTTATTGACACGTGGAATAATTAATGATAAAATACATCTTCGTCAGTCAAAGTTAAGAAAAACTTGAACTATATAGTGTTATTTAATGTAAAAGATATTTTGAAAAAGTTCTTTAAAAAAAGTATTGACAAAGAGATCTGTTCTTTGCTATAATGACATTTGTCGACACGATTTGACAAGCTCATCCACAAATGCTACAGATTGGATGAAAAAATAAAATCGAAAAAGTGTTGACAAAGCAAAAAAGATGTGATAAGATATTATTCGTTGTCGCGAAAAACGCGAAGAAATAAATACCAAATAACATCATCGATCTTTGAAAACTAAACAGCACACCAAATAAAACCCAATCAATTCCATTGATTGAAGGATAGAAAAAGCTAGCAAAAACTAGCA
>NZ_JAFBEP010000019.1 GCF_016908775.1 Defluviitalea raffinosedens
TAGTTTACTTATCGTTTACTTTTATATAATTGGGATTTAACATACCTCCTGTATATTTACAGGTGTGAAATGACTAATACATTTAGGAGGTATGAGTTTAAGCGATTACTACATAGAGACAATGGATTTTTCAGAGGAAATTAATAAAGGCATAGCTGGAATCTTTAAAGTGCCTTGACAAATCAGAGTTTATTTTTTAAAATGCTGTTGTAAACATTAGAATATTTACTATCATTTAACAAAACAGAGCTTAGGTAAAGTGTTTAAAAAACCTTTTACTTTTGTGATAAATATTTATAACGTAAGCCGTTATCAATATTTTATCCTGAAATATAAAAGGATTTTGAACACTTTTTTCTTTATGGGCAAATGGAATAATGAAAATAAAATGATGTTGCTTATGTAAAAGGAGTGAAAACTGATGGCAAGAAGATTTGAAACAAAACTTGTGGGTCCTGACAAGCATTTATACAGGGAGCTTTTTAAAAGAGCTTCCAATAACCCGATTCTCACAGTAAGGGATTGGCCTTATCCTGCAAACTCAGTTTTTAATCCTGCAGCAACAATGTACAAGGGAAAAGTACTGCTTTTGGCAAGGGTTGAGGACAGGAGAGGCTTTTCCCACCTGACAAAGGCTGTCAGCGATGACGGCATAAGTAATTGGGTTATAGACGAAAAACCCACACTTGAACCTGATCCGGACAGATTCCCTGAAGAAGAATGGGGAATTGAAGATCCGAGGATTACCTGGGTAGAGGAACTCGGAAAGTATGTTATTGTATATACCTCTTACTCTAAGGGTGGTCCTCTGGTATCAATGGCTCTGACAGAGGACTTTGAAAACTTTGAAAAACTTGGACCAATCATGCCGCCAGAAGATAAGGACGCTGCATTGTTTCCAAGAAAAATTAACGGTAAATGGCTGCTGATTCATAGACCTATTCCGGCGCATTCAGTGCCGGGAGCCCATATATGGATTTCAATGTCAGAAGATCTGAAATATTGGGGGCAACACCAAATACTCATTAATGCCAGAAAGGGCGGCTGGTGGGATGCAAACAAAGTAGGACTTAATGCTCCACCGCTGGAAACTCCTGAAGGTTGGCTGATCCTCTATCACGGTGTTAAACAAACTGCTGCCGGAGCTATATACAGACTTGGACTTGCTCTTTTGGACCTGGAAAATCCATTCAGAGTCTTGAGAAGAAGTGATGAGTGGGTATTTGGACCCTCTGAACTTTATGAAAGAGAAGGGGACGTTGATGATGTAGTATTCCCCTGCGGTTGGGTCCATAACGAAAAAACAGGAGAGATTAAGATGTACTATGGGGCGGCGGATACATGTATTGCCATGGCAACTACCAATATAAAGGATTTGCTGGAATATATCAAAAGATGCCCCGAACCTAAAATGAATTAAAAAAGACAGACAATGCTATGCGGAAGCTGGTAGCTTTATTACAGGTTGATAAAAAGTGAGCCAAAAAGCCTGCAGAAAAAAGAATCCGAGAATTCTGCTCATTTTGAGTAGTTTCTTCGGATTCTTTTTTGGTTTAATATAAATAAATGTTGTAACACAGGTCATACTATCTGGAAAATATAAAATTTAAGATAGTCCGTCTCAGGAACATTCCACAGGATAGGATGGTCTGGCGCTTGTTGACGGGCTTCAATCTGTCTGAGGGATACGGCTGCATCCTGTGCGGCGCTTGCCAGCATTTTGCGGAACAATTCATCCGTCATGAAGTGGCTGCAGCTGCAGGTAGCGAGATACCCTCCCCGAGGCAGTAGTTTCATGGCTTTTAAATTGATCTCCTTATATCCTCTGGCAGCAGACTGCACTGTTTTGCGTGATTTGGTGAAGGCAGGAGGATCAAGGATGATAAAGTCATAGTCCTTACATTTTTGATCTGCCAGTTTCGTCAGCAGATCAAACACATCTTCACATAGAAAATCCATTTTTCCATCCAATCCATTGCGTACAGCATTTGCTTTTGCCATTTCAATGGCTGATTCAGAGATATCTACTGAGGTCACATGCTCTGCTCCACCCAATGCTGCATTAAGACCGAAGGAACCGGTATGGGTAAAGCAGTCCAGCACCCTCTTGTCTTTGGAAATTCGGGCTACTGCGGCACGGTTATATTTTTGGTCAAGGAAAAAGCCGGTTTTTTGACCGTTTTCTACATCTACCAAATATTTTACACTGTTTTCGCATATTTCTGTCACGGCAGATTCCGGTACAGGGATACCATCGGATTGATACCAACCTTTATATTGTGGCAAGCCTTCTTTTGCACGCAGGGCAATATCATTGCGCTCATAAATACCGCTGATTGATTCGCCCATTTCAGTAAGTACATCCCATAGAGCCCGGTAAATCATTTCTTTGACAAATTCCATGCCAAGACTGGTAATTTGTACGGACAGAATACTGCCATAACGGTCCACTGTCAGTCCAGGCATCTGATCGGCTTCACCATGAATCAGGCGGCAACAAGAAAAGTCTATGCCGGGCATGACGGTTTTTCGGTAACGAACGGCATATTCCACACGGCGGCGCCAAAAGCGAATATCAAATACATCGTTGGCGTTGCGTGAAATAAGTCGAACGGTAATCTTACTGGCATTATTATAAAAACCCGTACCCATAAAAGCGTTTCCGGCAAATACATCTACCAGTTCGCCATTTTGAGGTACGCCTTCCGTTTTTAGAATTTCTTCTCCGTATATCCAAGGATGGCCATTTTGGATGCTGCGTTTTGCCTTGGGGGAGATCATGACTTTTGGATACTGCCGTTCTTGTTTCATCTGTGTCTTCCTTTCAAAATAGATTGAGTTATGCGTTGATTGTAGCATATTTATCTTTTGCCTTCAACAAGGGGATCACACCACCAGATCAGAGTAAAAGGAGTATTAACAGACTTTTCACAATATAATAAAATATATAAAAACAAAATTATTTAATGATTAAATAATTTTGTTCGTTATATAATATTCATTATAATTTATTTAATTATTGAATAATAAGCGAAAGCAACATTACAGCAAATCTACGCATTATGGAAGGGGTTGTGTTCATGAACATTTCACTATTAAAAAATCAGGAAAAGTACGCAAACACTATATCATTCTATAGTACTCTGTTTGGCAGTATATCTGTCGGATTAGGCTTTTTATTGTTGTTTAATAATCAGTTTGTTAATATGACCTTACTGACATGTGTTTTAGTTACGATAGCAGCAAGAGTTCTGGAAAAGAAAACGGCTTGGTTTGCTAATATTTCTAAATTTATTTATATGATCGTATTTTCTGTAGCTCCTTTTGCGTCTTTTTACTTGCTGGAGACAGCAGGGGCTTTTGGGGTCCCTTCGATTGCTTACTGTTTTACATATATATTTATCGCGAACATGTACTATAATTCCAAAATAGTTTGGTTATACTCAGGTACTACAATACTGATATATACCCTTGCGATTTTGATCTTTCCAAAGCAGTTTTTCGAAGGTCCCGGTAAGAGTCCCATTGCTTGGGTAACTTTTGGAACAGCCTTTCTCATTTCTGGGTTAGTTTCTGTTATTTTATCCAAACGATCAAAGAAAATGATTTTGGATATAGAAAATCAAAAAAATGAAAGCGAAAAGCTTACTCAATTATTGAATCAGTCTATAAATGATGCATTTGTTAACTCTGAAAATCTATATAATGTAGCAAAAAATTTAACTGAGGCTATCAGTGGATTTAATGAGTCTTCAGAGCAAACGATGTCATCTATTATTAACATTGCCAAAAGTACTTCTCTGCAACATGATTTGACGGTAAAATCTTATGATCATGTCAGTAGTATTTCCAATAAGCTGATGAATATTTCTGAAAGTATCTCGACGGTTTCTGGCTATGCTAAGGATTGTTCAAATCTGACAAGCGAAGGAAATCAGATTATATCTTCTGCTATAGAACAGATAGAATTGATCAACACAAATGCAGTCAGACTTACAAATGCAATAAATCTGCTGGCTGAAAAATCTGCTGAAATAGGCCAGATAACGGCCATGATCAGTTCGATTGCACAGCAAACCAATATGCTTTCGGTGAATGCTTCAATTGAAGCTGCAAAGGCTGGGGAAGTTGGTAAGGGATTTTCTGTTGTAGCATCAGAAATACGCTCATTGGCAGAACAGTCAAAGAATGCTACAGAAAAAATTAACGCTTTGATACATCAGGTTCAAAGTGAAATTGAGCATACAACGTCCATTACAAATGAAAGCAACCATTCTGTCAGCGAAGGCATTGACATCATTAAATCAGCCGGAGAAATCTTTGGAAGGATACATGCATCGGTCAGCGAGATTTCAACTTACTCAAATACTGTTTCTGAAAGTGTTCAGAACATTTATAGCAATTCTCAGGATGTTGTTTTATCCATCAGCGATATCAAACAGGCTTCTGAAGAAATCTCCCAATTCTCTACGCGTGTGGCAGCTGCTTCAGAACATCAAAATGCAAGACTGGGAGATATTCATTCTATTGCTGAAAAACTTTATCATATGTCTTCACAATTAAAGGATTCTATGAACTTGTCATCTTCCAAACAACTAAATTAAAAATTTAACCCTTCGATAGGTATTATGAGAGCTATCGAAGGGTTTTTTTTCGAGAAAAGGACAGGCAGAATTTAATTATGCAAAGTTGAAAAAATAAAAATGCATAAAGATTGAATATATTTTGAAATATTGATAATATTGGTATATAATGCTATTAAATTACTATATGAAAACGGTATGTGCTGCTTTTTATTCTATAGATTAAAATTGAATGAAAGGAGCAGAGATATGCATTATACGAAAATTGATATGGACGACTATTACAGAAAAGATGTATTCAGGCATTTTTCTGAGGATTGCAGATGTTCTGTTTCCATCACCAATAAAGTGGATGTTACGGAGTTATATAACTTTTCTAAAAAAACGGGTACTAAATTTTATATCAACTTTTTATATATTCTGGCGAAGGTTCTTAATTCCAGAGACGATTATAAACTGGCATGGCATGAAGGGGAATTGATCGTATATGATAAAATCCATCCAACACAGTACATTTTTCATGATGACACAGAAACATTCACTATAGCTTATACCGAGTATAATGAAAAATATGATGTGTTTTATAACAATGCTTTAAAAGATCTGTTAAATGCGAAAGAAACGAGAGAATACGGACTGGATCTGAAAAATCACCCAAATTGGTTTGATGCATCATATATTCCATGGATTTCCTATGAATCATTGCATATAGAATTACCTGACGGGCATTTGTATTTTAATCCTATTATTAACTGGGGAAAATTCAAAGAATCAGAGAGCAGGCTTTGGATGCCTGTAACAGTGAGACTTAATCATGCGGCGGCAGATGGATATTTGGTGGCACTTGTTTATAAATTAATGGAAAAGGAAATTAATTTGTTATGCAAATAATTGATTCACATACACATATAGGATGTTTTGAGAAATGGGATTGCAAACCTAGGTTTTGAGTAAAGAATAAAGAATTTTTAATATAGTGATATTTAGTCACATGATTATGGGAGATAAAATATGAAATATCTAGTGATCAATGGTAGTCCGCATAAGGGGAACACATGGAAAGTGGCAGAATCTTCCATGAAGAATATAAAGAAACTGGATTCGGATTCTACTTTTGAGGAAATACAATTACTGGATCTAAAGCTTCCTTTTTGCTTAGGATGTAGTAGGTGTTTTAGAAAAGGAGAACAGCATTATTAAAAAATTTCCTTGATCATTTAAATTATTTATTACATAGACGCGTTTGGTTTACGAAGAAAGCATTGGTAATAACCACTGTTGGAGGCGTTGGTGGCAATTCCACAATAAATAGTATTTCAGGAACACTAAAGGGGATGGGATTCAATAAATGTTATGGCTTATCCATTCGTTCTCTCAGTTGGAATTCATACAATATAACATCTGTAGATCAAAAGAAGATTGATCAGGTATCGTCTAAATTCTGTAAAGATGTTTTATCTGGTAAACTGCACTATCCCAGCACAGATGTTTTGATTCCATACAATCTTTTTCGTGGTATGGCATGGAATTATACAAAAGGAAGCGAGTTTGAAACAAAGGATGGAGAGTATTATAGCAATGCGTACAGGAAAAAGTATGTTTATGAGCGAAGCGTTCCTTTGTTATTTCATCAAAGAGTGATTGGCAGTATTTTTTATTTGATTGGGAAAATAGCATCAAAATATATTGTAGTAACTTATAAAAAATGAATTCAATTTTATGGAATGGTATATCTGGAGAACTTCGAAAAATTTTTTTGATCAAAAAGTATCTGACTTATGAATCTTTGAAAGAATATGTAAGAGTGATTTTATGGATCACAAGAAAGCAGTTTCATATTAGATGGAAAAGTATACGCCCATTGAATGCAACTATAAAGATGGAAAGTTCTGGCTGTTCTTCGGAAGGAGGGATGTAATATTAGAAAACCATGAAAGTCAGTAGCTATTCGATGTTAAAAAACCGGAAAAAACAGAAAGGGGAAAAAGTTATGAATTTAGAAATCAGAAGACTTAATGATAATGAAATTCCTGAAGCCTTATCGCTTGTATGGGAGGTTTTTGTCAGTTCGAAGCACCGGACTACTCTCAGGAAGGAATTGATGAATTCAGAAGGACAATTGATAGTCCTGAATTTATAGATGAATTGAAGTTTTATGGTGCTTTAGAAAATGATCAGATTGTTGGTGTTCTTGCAATGAGAGCTCCTCAGCATGTTAGTTTGTTTTTTGTAAAAGAAGGATATCATGGCAGAGGCATAGGGAAAACGCTGTTTAATACAATGAGGCAGGATTATGCATCTCAGAATTTCACTGTGAATTCATCGCCTTATGCGGTAGATATATACAGACACCTAGGCTTCATTCCTACTGATACGGAGCAGGTTACAAACGGTATTAGGTACACACCTATGGTATTTCGCCCATAATAAGACAGCAAAAGAGACATAAAAGTCCTCTGATGATTTGTTTGCTCTGAAATCATCATTAAGTAAGAATTTTGCCAAAATGACATATACCCTTGATATGTACTCATGGAAACATATCGAGGGTGTTTTTTTGGCTACTTCGCACATTTATTCATTCCATTACGTTATACATAGTAGAAAGGGGGAGATTATGTCTATAAGCATAGAAGATCAGTATGATCAAATATACAGATACTGTTATTTTAAAGTAAAAAACAAAGAAATAGCAGAAGACTTGACACAAGAAACCTTTCTTAAATATTTCAAGCAATCATCTTACATTAATAGAGGAAAACCCCTGGCTTATCTTTATACTATAGCCAAAAATCTTTGTATTGATTTTTATAGAAAAAGCAGTAGAGAGGAAGGACTTAGGGAGGAAATGGGGGAGAGTGATCATATTTCCCAGTTTGAAACTAATTTTGCTATAAAGCAGGCAGTGTCTAAATTACCAATCGACTTGCAAGAATTACTTTTACTTCGATTTGCAAATGAGCTAGGTATTAATGAAATAGCAAGTATCATGAAAATTTCGCGTTTTTCAGTTTATCGGAAGTTAAATAAGGCACTTGGTTTACTTAAGGCCAGTCTAGGAGAGGAGGATTTATTATGAGAAATAATTTAAAAGATTTAAAAAGAGAATTAAAAGCAGCCTTTGAAGCACCAACACCTACAAGAAAAAATGAATTTATAAACCAATTAAATGATCCCAAAGCAAGACAAATAGATTTTTTTATATCTCAGATAGGGTATATAAGAAAACGTGTTTGGATTTTATCGTCATTATTATTTTTAGGTACACTTGCAGGATTATATTTTTATAAAGTCTCAACTTCGTTTGTTTGGGTTCTGTCTTCAGTTTTGCCTTTTATTGCTCTTGTGAGTATAAGTGAAATTGTCAGAAGCATCACATATAACATGGAGGAGCTCGAAATGAGCTGTAAATATAACCTTTTGGAGATTAGCCTTGCTCGCTTGGGGATATTAGGAATAACGAATTTTACTGTTTTGATTGGGATTTTACTTGTATTCAATGGTAAAACGGATTTTGGCTGGATCCGATTAGGAATATACTTGATTACACCATATTTACTCAATTGCTATGGATCATTATTTGCAATTAATCGTTTAAAAAGCAGGGAAGCAATGTATATCTGTGGTGGTGTTACAGCACTTGTCTGTATTTTGAGTACTCTGCTTAAAGTAGGAATCAATGATATCTATACTGAAAGGTATTTGCTTTTCTGGGGTTTAACGTTTATTGTTTTAGCTGTTTTAAGTGCAAAAGAGATTGTGAAACTGATTAGAAGAACGGAGGAACTGGAATGGAACTCGTCATTGACCGCTTAACTAAGCAATATAAAAATAAGATTGCTGTTGACCGTATTTCATTGACACTAAAAGAAGGAGTCTATGGATTATTAGGGGCCAATGGCTCAGGAAAGACAAGCCTGATGAGAATGATCTGCGGCGTTTTAAAGCCCACAAGTGGTGAGGTAAAATTCAATGGCATTGATGTAAGTGAAGAAGAATACAGAGATTCATTAGGTTATTTACCACAGAATTTTGGATATTATCCTGAGTTTTCAGCTTATGATTTTTTACTCTATCTTGCAAGCTTAAAAGGTCTTACTAAGCATCAGGCAAAGCTTAAAGCAACTGAGCTGTTAGAGTTGGTGGGACTTTCAGAGTCAGCAAAAAAGAAAATCAAGACATTTTCTGGAGGGATGAAACAACGTTTAGGTATTGCCCAGGCAATGTTAAATGATCCAAAGATTTTGGTTTTGGATGAACCCACAGCAGGTCTTGATCCCAATGAACGTATACGTTTTCGCAATCTAATTTCCCGTTTGGGTAAAGATAAAATTGTTCTACTCTCTACCCATATTGTTTCAGATGTCGAATATATCGCTTCTACAATTTTGATGATGAAAGATGGACAGATTATACATAAAGGACGTCTTGATGAAATTATTGGCGTAATAGAAGGAAAAGTTTTTGAATGTTCAGTGGACAGTAAAAGAGTAAATTATTTAATTGACAATTATCCGATTATCAATATACGGGAAGAATCAGACAAAACATTTTTACGCCTTGTAGCAGAAAAACCTCCCTGTGAGACTGCTGTTACTGTACCAGCTGTATTAGAAGATTTATACTTATATTATTTTAACGAGGGGGGTAAGAAAAGGTGAGTAGTTATTGTGAATTAATTAAGTTTGAATACAGAAAAATTTTGTGTAAACGCAGTACGCTCATCACTTTACTGCTGGGCATTTTGCTGACTGCTCTTAGCTGTGTAGGACCCTTAATGGGTAATGACTACATCAATGGGGAAGTATTTGAAAGTAATTACGAAGCTATGAAAAAGGACAGGGAATATAATAGAAGGTTGTCAGGCAGAGAATTAAACAGTGAGCTTCTTTCGGAAACCATCAAAGCATATCGTCATATTCCATTGACGGAAGGGCAGTATTCAGATACGAATGAGTATCAGAAATATGCCCGTCCATATAGCGAAATTTTCTACCATATCAGAAAAGCATATAACATCAATAGTTTAAAGGAAATATCATCGATTACCAAAGAGAACCTGGATGATTTTTACACAATACGTCAAAGCAGGGTAGAAAATAACATAGACGATACTACAATGAGTTTTAAAGAAAAAGCAAACTCCATAAAATTAAGCAGAGCAGTAAAAACACCATTTATTTATTCATATATGGGTGGTTATTGGAGATTTTTTTCACAGATGCAAGTAACAGCTTTTTTAATCTGTTTTATCTGTTCTATATGTATTTCTCCTTTATTTGCAGGGGAATATATCGATGGAATGGATAGCCTGATCTTTTCGTCCAAATACGGTAAAAATAAAATCATTCGTGCAAAATTATTTACAGGCATCACATTTACTGTTTTATTAAGTATCTTACTTACAATTATTTCTTACGTTACAGTGATGATGTTTTACGGATGGGATGGAAGCAACGCTCCGATTCAGCTTTATATCCCATTGTCAATCATTCCATTAACTTTGGGACAAGTTGCAATGCTGTACTTTATTATAGTTTTATGTGGCAATATATTATCATCTGCATTAACAATGCTGCTATCCGCAAAATTAAAATCTCCATTCATAGTGCTTGTAATTATGACAGTAATTACGATTCTTCCGGTATTTGTGCGTGTGTCAGAAGATGTATTGTGGATCTATCATTTGATTAATCTTATTCCTGTAAAAATGTTTGATTTCTCAAATATCATAAGTATTTTTTCTATTGATTTGCTTGGGATAATCATGCAACCTTATGAACTTTTTATTTCTTTTTCAATTGTAGTAAGCATAATATTACTGCCACTAGCCTACAAAAGTTTTAAAAATCATAATTAAATAGCTTATTTAAGGGTTTATACACAATTTTTGATATTAATGATTGAAATATGAGTTCATCTGATCATAGAATTGTGGAAGAATGGTTATTGGACAACATATCATCTTCAATACTTTCTTTGACTCAAAACCAAAGGGTTTCCTGGCATTGATTTTTATTTGGCAGTTTATTCTGCCTAAAATTCAATGTCAGGAAACCCTTATTATATGCTTTCTATGCCAGTTATTTTTATATAAGACATAACATAGGAAACGAGACTTTCAGCGCCCATGTTTTTGTTCAATCCATGAGGTGTAAGGCCATCGTAGCAGCCTCCTGTCTCGTTATCGATCAGGCTGATGCCATGGGAATTTGACCCTATGTACCATTTATGGCATTGCTTTGCTTTTTGCAAGTAGTTGATATTTCCTGTTGCTTCATAGGCTGCCAGGTAAGTGAATACTCCTTCACAGGCTTCCACTGTTTGCTCATCAAATTCAGCCGGATTATTTCTTTTCACAAACCAGCCATTGCATCCGACAGGTTTGAAATATCCTCTTTTGAAGGTTATTTCACTTAGAAAATCAAGACTTTCTTTGGCGATATCAAAGAAGCTTTTTGTACCAGTAACCCTATAAGCTTCGATTAAAGCCCAGGGAATCACATAGTTGCAGTATGCCACGATATTCTCAAACCATTTCCATTCCCCGTCTTTGTAATCGTTATACTGGCTGCACAGGGAGTTGGATATTTCAGAAACAATTCTTTTGGCATCCTCATTATCAAGCTGGGCAAGACCCAGGATGGAATATGCCTTGGATCTGGGATAATGAAGAGCAGACACATGGGGTATTGCCTTTTGCAGCATATAGGAAAGGGCTCCTTTGATTCCAGCGGGAGTGATCTGATGGGAAAGGGCAAATCCCAAAGCCCACAGGCATCGTCCGAAACAGTCTTCCGAACCCTCATCTTCAAGCCATACCCTGTCGTATCGCATAAAGTTTCGAAACTTGCCATTTTCATTTTGCGCGTTCAGCAAAAAGGAAGCATAGCGGCAAGCAAGATTGAGATATTCTTTCTTTCTGTATCGTTCGTAAAGCATCAACGCCATGATCAAAGCCCTGGCATTGTCGTCTGTGGTATAGCCGTGGTTTGGATCAGGCAGACCATATTTTGAATGCTGCAACATCCCTGTATCGTCTGTCAGCAGGAAGATATAGTCGTCTCTGAATGGATTATTGCAGTAGGATGCAGCCGTTGACATTATATCACCATACTGTCTGTGATATGTATTTTGTCTAATATATTGATGAACAACTTTGTGTATTGCTTAGCAATATTTTCCCATGTCATTGTCCTGCCGACGCGTAAAGTTCTGTTTTCCATCTCTTTTTTTGCTTTGGGGTTTTCCAGGATATATTCGATATGTTTTGCGAGGGAATCAGCATCGGAAAACTCTGCTAAAAGTCCTCTGCCATCGGCGAGCATTTCTTTGGCATAGCTGTATGGTGTTGAGACGATTGCCTTGCCATATCCCACAGCATAGGCCAGTGTTCCGCTGACTGCCTGATCTTTTCCAAGATAGGGCGTCATGTAGATGTCTGATAATTGCAGATAGTATATGATTTCATCTTTAGAAAGATATTTATTCACAAACTGTACATGATCTCTGATGCCAAGGGCATCCACCATATTAACAAGCTTTTCCCTGTATGCTTCCCCAGATTCTTTTTTGACACATGGATGTGTCTGACCAAGGATCAGATAAACGACTTCTTTATGCTTCTTTGCAACTTTTGCAATAGCTTCTATACCATATTCCAGACCTTTTCCCGGACTTAAGAGACCAAAAGTACTCACAACACTTTTCCCTGTAAGTCCATGTTTTTTCTTAAGCACATTTTGAGATTCGAATGCTTTGGAGGGAACTCCGTGATGAATTACTTCGATTTTTGAAGCGTCTATTCCGTAAACTGTCTGAAGAATAGGTTTTGTATTTTCTGCCATCGTGACAATTTTTGCGCTCTTGCTCCCCAATTGCCTTAATATCTCCTTCTGTTTTGGTAAAGGATTTGGGAGTACGGTATGTAATGTAGTGATCAACGGGATTTGTAAGTGATTTATAAAGTCCAGAATGTATTCCCCTGATTCTCCTCCAAATATGCCATACTCATGCTCTATCACAAGGAGATCTATATCAGAACCATTGATGGCTTCTGCTGTGTTGATATAGCTTTCCCTGTCATGCTGAGAAAGTTCCATGATGACTCTGCTGCTGTAAGAATATTTGTCATTGCTCACAGCAATTACTTTTGGCTTATCCAGCAATTTTACCTTATCGAGAGCCCTTACCAGATCCTGAGTAAAGGTCGCAAGACCACACTCTCTTGAAGGATAAGTACTTAAAAACGCCACGTTTCGCATTTTTTACAAAACCTCCCCATTTACATACTCAACAACGTAGAAAAATACGTTGAAAGTTCGTGAAGAATGAAAAAAGCGTTTTAATCCTTTTAGTTTCAGATAGATATCGATAACACCGGTGTTAAAGATATATATCTCAACAATAAAAGAAAAAAACGCATTATTAGCACTCGATATAAATGAGTGCTGATATTATTTTATAAAAGAAATATTGATTTGTCAAGGAGTATTTTACCATAAAAAGGATGAAGCCAGGGAAGTTACGATGTATTTATAATTTCTGTGGCGCTATCCTGCTTAAAGCGAAAAAGTACTTGAGATGAAATTATTCGGACATGGAACAGAACATAAAGATTTTCGCAGCTTGACAAAAAAATGAGATAAGTTTATTATGAACACAAACTCAATGAGTAAGGAGTCAATCATGGGAAATTCAATACGACAGATTCAAAAATTAAATACTCGAAAAAGAATCATAGAAACCGCTTACAAAATTTTTTCTGAAAAAGGCTTCTCAGTGCCTTCAACCATGATTGCAAAGGAAGCAGGTGTTGCACATGGTTCGATATTTTCTCATTTCCCAACTATGAATGAGCTGATCGTTTGCTTACTCTCAGACTTTGGAGAGCAAATAGGCGTGAGGCTTCATGAACTTGCCAAAAAATGTGACAGCGTTGAGAATCTTTTGAAAGAGCATTTAATGGCCCTGGAAGAATACGAAGCATTTTATACCAGATTAATTTTAGAAAAAGACAGATTGCCGGATGAAGCAAAAAACACATATGCAATGATTCAGTCTATTTTGGCCTTTCATTTCAGCAGTGTTATTGAACGTGAAATAAAAAAAGGAACGGTTAAAAATCTTCCAATACATATGCTGTTTAATACATGGCTTGGCCTGGTTCATTATTATCTGATGAATAAAGACTTTTTTGCGGATTCTAATGAATCAGTTATAAAGAGGTATGGAACTGAATTACTGAGTATATACCTCAACTTAATTAAAAATGAAAGTAAGGTATAAGCATGAAAGGCTATATTTCGATTAAAACATGGATCTAATTATTCACGGGTAGAAAGTAAGTGAAACAGGCATATTAGAGGATTTTTTATATGAGATAACTTTCGTTCCAGAAGGAACACCACCACGGAGGAGAAGTTATGAAAAAATGGTATGATGAAGAATATGAATTTAAAGTGGAAGTTGTAGGTTATTTACGAGGAGATCGTACGGAAAATTATTGTAGAAACGGAGAAGAAATTGGTGATCAATATACTTGTACTTATGGTTGTCCTGTTAACCAGGATGGATATGGAATCTGTTCTAAAACCATGATGATGTTATATCCGTTAATGGAAGCAGTTAGAAGCGGTGGAGACTTGGAAAATCTGGGCGGCGAAGGGAAGTATACTAAAACTATTGTCTGTCCTGATGGTTGTGTTATATTTCGCCTAACAGCCAAACCCCTTGGCAATCAGAACTTCCATAAAGGTGGGTTTTGGAAAGAACTTTGAATTGAAGACTAATTATAAATTTAGGAAAGATCGCTTACACTTTTTCGACATAAAGTGATATAATGTGCCTATGCGACTTTTTATACATTACTGATTGGAGGCTAGATGTTGATGCAGCAAGATAATTACAATACCCAAAGAGTCCATAGGGTAAACATTCTGTTAACGATCATTTTAGTTTTCTTAATTTGCGTACCGGTGGTAATGTCCAAAGGCATTTTGGAAGCTAGGATGACTATAATAGCGGGTCTGGTGGTTTTAGCAATATCCATAACAACTTATTTTTTACCAATTAAAAACTATGTAAAAGGACTTTGCCTGTCATTATTGCCTTGCATTGTGATCATTGCTCTTTTCGTAACAGATGGGTATGCGCTGAATAAGCATTATATGGTCCTTTTGTCTATAGCTATGGTGACACTTTATTTTAAGAAAGAGCTCATTTTAGTCCTGGTGACATTTATTGATATGGCATACATAATTTTGTTTTTTGCAGTTCCTGCTCACTTATTAGGAAGCGATAATGGCCTTAAAGCATTTATTACAGTCTTTTTTATGATTAATGGAGTGAGTATTTTGCTGTACTTACTCACAAGGTGGGGGCGACAGCTTATAGATGATGCCTATCATAAAGAGCTTGAAGCTCAAAATCTCGTAAAAAAGTTATCATCAGCGTTTAAATCCATTGAAGAAGCATCAGATTTGCTTGATGAACATATCACAGGGTTTAAGCATGATATCAGTACAATATATCATTCAAGCAAGGATATTTTAGAATCTGTTGAGCAAATGGGCATTGGCATACAGGAAGAAGCAGAGAGCGGAAACATTATCAATCATTCCATGAGCCAATCTATGGCTAAAATGGATGAAGCCATTCATATTAGTAAAACCGTTGTAGAGGAATCCAGGAACATGAAAGCCAAAGTTGAGGAAGGTTGGTATAAAATCAGCCAAGTTACGGACTATATGGATACGGTTGGTTCCACTATTAGTACGACGACACAGACAGTTTCTGAACTCTATAATAGTCTGGAAAGAGTAAACACATTGCTTAGTAGTATCCAGGACATTGCTCATCAGACAAATTTATTAGCCCTCAATGCAGCCATTGAATCTGCCCGGGCAGGGGAACAAGGAAAGGGTTTTGCAGTAGTAGCCGAAGAGGTAAGAAAACTGGCAGAACAGAGTTCTCATATTGCTTCAGATATAGCTGAAGTAACAGCAGAACTATCAAACAAGTCTAAAGAAGCGCAAGATCAATCCATCCAGGGTGAAGCTTCTGTTACAAAGGGAAGTGAGCTGCTGAAAGAAATCTCTGCATACTTTGAAGAGATTAAGAATACTTATACCATGATTAATGAAGAATTATCAAACGGAATGGGAGAAATAGCCTTATCAGTGAAAAACTTTGGTACAATTCAAGAGCAAATTGAAAACTTATCTGCAATTTCACAGCAAAATGCAACCTCTACTGAGGAAATCATATCCACTATAGAGAACGAACATACATTGATTACTTCCATCAATGGAGCAGTTGCTGAGATCAACGCGTTAAGCAAAAAGCTTCGGGAAATGACAAAAGAATAGGGATGAAACAGAGATAACAGGTCTAAAGCCCATTGCGGTTTTAGATCTGTTTTTTATAACATAGAAAATTTTGATCTGTTTAGAAATTAGCTTTTAAGGATGCTGGAATACTGGATAGATTGTATGTTTTCGATGAAAAGAGAGTGAAAGATAGGAGTAAGAGGATCAATGAAAGATGTTGGATTTTACTGTCGAAAAAGTTATGTAATGTAAATAGTGAAAAACATTGACTTATACAGTATTGCAGTGTTAAAATCACAATATTACTGTGATTTGGAGTATAATGCATTATAAATTATGCATAATTATTCAAGCCAATGAGTAATTGTAATTACTTTGAGTTGTTATTATAAAGAGAGATGAGAATAATGAGTATAGGAGCCATAATATGTTTGATGCTTGCAGTGCTCTTTGGAATAATCTCAATTGTTTTTGCTCTGCTAAAGGAAAAAGGTGCAATATTAATTAGTGGATTTAATACGATGCCCAAAGAGGAACGAGAAAAATATGATAAAAAGAAAATGAGCATAGATATGAGGAATTCTCTTTTTCTTTGGTCTGTCATTTTATTTTCAGGAGCAATTTCAGGAAAATTTATCAGTAAGTATTGTGCAATGATAGCAATTGTTATTTGGGCAATTATTTTTTTCAAAGATGTTCATATAGATCCGGAAAAAGCATTTGAAAAATATAGAAAACAACAATAGTTTAAAGCATAATCTAAAAAAATAGCGATAAGGAGGTGGGAAATATGTTAAGAAAATCGCCAAGTGGTGCTCTTAGCCCATATTATTATAAGGGCGGATATTTTCATGGGATTCACTATGGAAGTTATTTTGAGGATTCGGACGCTTTATTTGATATGATGGATAAAGAAGAAGAATTTATTTTAAAATCTCCGGAGCAGAGAAGAATTAATATTGATCTTTACGAAACATTTTTGACACCGACTGTGATTGAACGTTTTCTGACACATATAGAAAACATTAAGCCCAGAATCGTTAAACTTGCAATATGCACGGATAAAAAGAGCTTACAGGTATTAAAGAAAGCAATCTCTAAAAATAAAGAACTAAGTGATCTATGCTGCTTTTTTACCACGGATATGGAAGAAGGAAAGACATGGCTTGTAAGTGATCATTAAGTTTTTATATTTTCCCTCTGAAAGATGAAAAAAATGTTCTAATTTTGACCTCGAATTTTAATTCGAGGTTTATTTATTTTGCGAACCTGTTTAAAAGTTATTACGATATTATTGGTGAAGGGCAAGAAATAAGGCCCTTTAATCTTAAACTCGCGCGAGTAAGAAAAGGATAAAGGCACATGACGATTCAGGAATTGGAAATGTTTATTAATGAATATGGCAAAGGGATCTATTCGTTTTGTAAAAAACTTTGCAAAAACAGTGATTTAACAGAGGAGCTCTATCAAGATCTTTGGCTTAAAGCTTGCAGAAACATCGATGAACTTGAAACGAATCAAAATGTGAAAAGCTATCTTTTATCACTTGCAATTGGCATCTGGAGAAATAAAAAAAGAAAATTTGCCTGGAGAAACAGAATCGCGCCACAAAAAGAACTGATTCATGAAACGGATATAGACCAGGAGAATGCAGTAGGAGAAGGAGACATTCTATCAGACATAATAGAGGACGAGCGAAAAGCTGCTGTTCTTGAAGCTGTCAACAGCCTGAAAGATCATTACCGTCTTCCTGTTCTTCTGTATTATATGGAGGAACAGTCTATAAAAGACATTGCCAAGCTTCTTAATGTTCCGGAGGGAACAATCAAACGAAGATTATGGACTGCCAGAGAAAAGTTAAAGAAAAAATTGGAGGCTTACATCGATGAGTAAAAATATTGATGAATTATTATATGAAGTATTGAAGGAAGAAGAAGCACCTTCATTGAGGTTGAATCGCCAGATTTTAAGAAAAGCATGTCTGGAGGGAAATAATATGAATATGAGGAAAGTGAACAGGGTCGCTGCTGCGGCAATTGCTCTAAGTATTGCTATGGTTGGAACAGTTACAACATATGCTACATACAGATACTTGCATCCATCCCAGATTGCCAGCCAGGTTTCTGATAACAATGCATTGGCGAAAGCTTTTGAAAGTGAAGATGCCATAGAAGTAAATGAAACCCAGAGATCCAATGGATATGAAATTACCTTACTTGGTATAGTGACGGGGAAGGGGCTTGAACCCTATATTCCAAAAGAAAAGATAGAAAAAATACAACCAAAATATACCTATGCTGCTTTTTCAATTAGAAAAATTGATGGTTCAGCTATAGAAAACAGAAACTTCTGCATTGCACCACTTATTGGTGGAGTGCCATTTATCGAAGGAAATGCAGCAACCCTTGACGTATTTTCAACATGTTTTGTCCAGGATGGAATATTGTATGAATTAGTGCAGTGCGATAATTTGCAAATCTTTGCAGATCGTGGTGTATGGATGAGTGTCGTGGATTTTTTTGGTGAAGAAAGAGCAGCATTTCAAATGGACGCTGCAACTGGAGCGTATAGTAAAGTGGAAAATTATGATGGCACTTCTGCATTGTTCAGGTTGCCCCTGAATGTATCTAAAGCCGACAAAAGTGCAACAGAAGCTTATCTTGATACGATCCGTAAAAAAGTAAAAGACGAAGCTAAGGAAGGCCGTAATGGTAATACTGAGTTTATCAATGAAAAGGATAAAATAGATGATTTCTTAAAGACCATCACAGCAGAGAATATTGATCAGTATTTTACCAGAGATGAAAACACCGTATTCACAGCAAAGCCCGATGCGAATAACTGGATTGATTTTGGCTCAAGATACGTAAAAGAAGAAGATACGACTTACTATGGTATTTCCGGCTATCTGGAATATTTGATTCCTGACGGAGAAGACTTTGCGATTACCTCTATTTCTACCTCAGAAGGAGGAGATAATTCAGGAACGACATTATACATTGACGTGATTTTCAGAAATAACGACGGAAGCTTTACCGAAGCAATTTACACCTCAAAAAAGAGTCTGGAAGAACTTGTGAAATAGAGAAGATAAAATGATGTGAGCCCAAAAGGTAAAATCAAAGGGGAGTTTGCATCAGCAAATATAATTTGCCGATGCAAAGTCCCTTTTTCTATTACTTTTTAGATCATTTAGATTGATTTTCTAGGTGTTTTTTGTAGCTCATCTCATCACTGGCCATCAAAGTATCCACTGAAACAGAAAAATTGACAAATAAAAAAGCTGTTCTGAAATAAGAAATCGTGTTCTGGTAATAAAAGAGATGAATTTAATTGAGCAATGGGGAACAGGAATTTAAAGAATTTATGCAGTATAGAGAAAGACAGCTCAAAGAAGCCTTGATAGAAGAAGGAGGATTAGGATTTCGAATAGCAATTTATAAAAAGGTAGCGATAAGTAGCAATAAATGATAATGAAAAAATAATACTGGAATATATCAAAGAACACGGTTCAATTAATAATAAAGAAGCAAGAGAAATATTAAATCTTTCAGCACCTGAAGTTAGAAAAATATTTAAGAGGTTATAAAATAAAAATATAATCAGTTGGCAGTAATAGAGTTAAAAGTATTTAAACTTTGGTGCATTTCTTTAGAAACATGTCGAGGGTATATTCTATGAAAATTGATTTTTATTTCAGGCAATAGTAAATGTATTAGGTATAAGTAAAATACCAATACCTTTTAATCTGTTGTGATTTACATGTATCTTAAATTTCAAACTTAATAATTTTTAAATCTATAATTCTAGTATTGAAATACTAAAAAATAGTGCTATAATATCATTAATTAAATAGTATTATTCATAGAAAGAAAGGAGGAGAATTATGAATACATCCATAGATATTTTTATCAATTTGTTTGCCATCCGTGGGATAACTTCCAGAGAGCAATTACTTAATGAAATGTTACGTGTCAAATTTACAGAAAAAGTTATAAAAGCACAGAAGATATCTTTGTTGGATGAAGAACAGCTTTTTGAACTAATGAAGCAGTTCACTGAAAATACAATCTTAGGATATTTTCCGGGAGACAGAGAATTCTTTTTTTCCATTTATAAAGTTGCAGAAAATCTGGATCTTATTGAATTCACTCTGGAACTTTATAAAAATGATCGCTTTGGTCAGATATTTTCACCGGCGTATTTGACTGAATATATTTGTAATCTGGCAGATGAAACTAAAGCCCAGACGATACTTATTACCGAAGCTGAAAAAAGTTTGCCAGGGCTAAAAAATTTTATGAATAAGCATTCAACAAAGAAAGTAACATTCACAACTTCTAATCCATTAATGTTTATGCTGCTGAAACTTGGTTTTGAAAAATACGAGAACGTCAGCATTCTCAATCAATCTATATATCAGGAGTTTCTCATGGGCGAACGATTTGACTTTATCTATGCACTGCCTGATTTTGGTGGAAAAGTTGAGAGTGTTAACGATAAATTCATCTCTTCAAGAACGGACATCGTAGCAACGCAGAATTTACTTGGACACTTATCAGATGAAGGTATACTTTTGACTGTGCTTCCTGCCAAAATTGCATTTGCCAGTGGTCCAGAAGCTAAGTTACGCAAATATATTGCATCTAATTATCAGTTGGAGGCTATTTATAGCCTTCCGGAAGGTACTTTTAAGCCGTATTCGTCCATAAAAACTTATATGCTCAAAATAAGTTCGGAGAAAAAGAAGAATATAAGTGTAGGGTACTTGGGTTATGACAATGGCTTATATATTGATAAAAATATGGTAGTGGATAATGAAGATTTTGCTGCTTATGAAGATTGGCGTATAGAATTATTGTTTGAGGATGATGACGAAAATATCAAAAAATATAAGACATCAACCATTAAAAAAGTTAAACTGCATGAGGTTGCAGAAGTTTTTAGGGGAAAATCAATTTTAAAGAAAGATGTGAAACCGGGGAAAATCTTGGTACTGAATGTTTCAAATATCATCGACACCGACATTGATTATTCCAATATGGACAGCATTGATGAGGAAGAACGAAAAATCAAACGCTATGAGCTGATTGACGGAGATATTGTTTTATCATGCAGAGGTTCGGTTATTAAAACAGCTGTATATCGTAATAAGCAACAAGGTATCGTTATCGCCTCGGCCAATATTATTGTTATTAGACCTAATGACAGAATTTTAAGTGATTATCTTAAGATTTTCCTTGAAAGTCCAGTAGGAATAGCGCTAGTAAAAAGTTTTCAGCGAGGAACAACAGTTGTAAATATAAATCATACTGACATTATGGAAATGGAAATCCCTTTATTGAGTATGGAAGAACAGAAAGTATTAGTAGAAAAGTATACAAGGGAAGCTGAATTATATAAAAAAACGATAGCTAAAGCTGAGAAACGTTTTTTAGAAGAAAAAGAAAAGATTTATAACAAGTTAGTATAAGGAGGCGTTGTGAATGGTCAAGAAGATTGATTATTACTGTGGAGCTTTTTTATCCTATCTTATTTCCAATAGTATTACACCAGCTTTGTTTGAGGCAGCAGAAAGAAGTAAAATTGTAAAATTCAGCACAGATCTTGGGGATTATAAAGCGTATATCAAGTACTCAACCATTCCCAAGTTGAGTGAACGAAAGAATACTAGAAAGTGGGACGTGGTTTTTACTCGAAAAGAAATGGAAATACTTAAAGAATTTCCTGAACAGAACAGAAAACATTTCTTCATAATGGTATGTACTGATTCTGATATGAAAGAAACTGAAATTGCAGTTTTAGATTTTGAAAGTGGTATGGAATGTTTAGGAGATGATTCTGTAAACAAAGAACGTAGAATCTCTGTTGTACATAAAAAAGGAAGCCATTATATGAAATGTTACGGAACTGCGAAAAGTGAAAATCAAGGAATACAGATCTATAAAGATTTCAATAAATATTTTATGAATAAAGAAAGGGAATGTATATGACGAAGAGGTTCTGTTTTTTACATTTCTCAACTCAAAATTGAACAAGAATTAAATTTGAATGCTTTATACTTTTAAATTCTTCTATAAAAGTTTTATCTGAATATATATTAATACAACTGATTTGTTTAATTTATGAAAGCTTAATTATTTTTCGGAAAATTAAAAATTAGGAAGTGGTTCACTTACTAACAACACGAGCTGCTTCTTTTTTATTACTTTTCTTTTGAGGCCTCTCCAAAAGGAATTTAATTTATCTAATTAATTCTGCTACATTTTTAAAAGATTCTTTTTTGACTAGATTTTAATGAAGGCAGTTTATTTCTAGTATACAATTAGCCATTAGTATTGGATGTAATCTTTTAGTCTAACCGTTTCTGTCAGTTATTTTTTAAAATAACAATTCTTGTATAAAGTTTATTGGAAATTCTATTTTCAGATGTTAAGTTTTTAAGACAAAATATACGTTAAAAATCAAAAATATTACAATTCTTGCGATTGTTTTTACGTTGGAATATAATTAATTCATAAACTTTTGAAGGAGAAGTGTGAATTATGTAATATTTTAAGATGGAGAGTTTAGATACTTTATGGTAGAAGATAGTTTATAAGGAATTAATAAATTTAGTGATGTTTGAGTCATCATCCCAAAACTGAAGAATGACGAATGACTAAGGAAGAGCTATAGATAAATTAATTCCGGAGGATTGATTATATGAGACCACCTAAGGTTTTGGATAATAAAAAATATAGAGTTATAGATGAGTTAAAGGCGGAATTACGTAAAGGTTCAAAGTTATCAATCATATCAGCTTACTTTACCATCTATGCTTATGAAGAACTTAAAAAGGAACTTAGTAAGATAGATAGTATGAGGTTCATTTTTACCGAGCCTACTTTTGTACGTAAGGACCAGGAGCTTTATAGGGAATATTTCATAGTTCGTCACCCTGAAAAAAAGATATCTGGCAATGAGTTTGAAATAAAGCTAAGGAATGAAATGAAGCAGGCGGCCATAGCCAAGGAATGTGTCGAGTGGCTGGAAAAGAAAGCAGAAATAAAATCTCTAAGACGGCCAAATCCTGCTCAGCCAAGACTGGTTTATATAGATAATCCTGAAGATAATGTTTTAATACATGGAACTGTTGACTTTACTACTGATGGTTTGGGTATCACTCCTTCTAATAGATTAGACTATAACATGTGTATGTATGGTAAGGAATATACTATTGATTTTTTACAGTCCTTCAATGAACTATGGGAGGATGATACTGCTGTTCAAGATGTTAAAGAAAAAGTTCTTGAGCAAATACGAATTCTTTATAAAGAAAATACTCCTGAGTTCATCTACTTTGTTACTCTTTACAATATTTTCTATGATTATCTTGACGAGCTTACCGAAGATAACATTGTTAAAAGCCGTACAGGCTTTAAGGAGACCCTAATCTGGAATAAGCTTTATAAGTTCCAGAAAGACGCCGTTATGGGGGCAATTGATAAGCTTGAGAAGTACAATGGCTGCATTATAGCTGACAGTGTGGGATTAGGAAAAACTTTTACTGCACTGGCTGTAATTAAATACTACGAACTCAGAAACGATAGGGTTCTTGTACTCGTACCCAAGAAACTTCGTGAAAACTGGACCATTTATACCCAAAATGATAAACGCAATATTTTTGCTGCGGACAGGTTTAATTACGATGTTCTAAACCACACTGACCTTAGTAGGACAAATGGCTATTCTGGTGAGATTAATCTTGCCACATTAAACTGGTCAAACTATGACCTTGTCGTAATAGATGAGAGCCACAACTTTAGGAATAATCCACCGGTGAAAGGACGTGTGACTCGGTATCAGCGCTTGATGAATGATATTATAAAATCCGGTGTTAAAACAAAGGTGCTTATGTTGTCAGCAACCCCTGTGAACAACCGGATGAATGATATCAAGAACCAAATCGCTTTTATAACTGAGGGCAGGGATGATGCCTTCAAGGACGTGGGTCTGGATAGTATTGAATTTATTTTAAGAAAAGCACAAACCGTATTCAATAGATGGTCTGAGCTGCCTGAACACGAAAGAACAACTGAAACATTTGTCAATATGATGGATACTGATTATTTTAAGCTTTTAGATACGGTAACTATTGCCCGTTCCAGAAAGCATATAGAAAAATATTATAACTTAGAGGAGATAGGCAAGTTTCCAACCAGACTACCCCCTGAGAACAGATATCCGGCAATTGATGCAAAAGGCGAGTTCCCACCTATTGAAGATATCAATAGACTTATAAAAAAACTTACCTTATGTATCTATTCACCTTTGGCTTATGTGCTTCCTGAAAAAAGAGCTGCTTATGAAGATAAATACGATATGGTAGTAGGCTCAAGCAAAAGTATCTTTAGGCAGATAGATAGGGAGCAAAGTTTAGTCGGACTTATGCGTGTAAATATTTTAAAAAGATTGGAAAGCTCCATCAATTCCTTTGCGATAACTGTTGAGAATATTCTCCACAAAATAGATAAGGCTCTCGAAGCCATAGAACAAAGGCAATTTGATTATGATGCAGAACTAGATATCAATGATATTGATATAGACGACCCAGAGCTTGAAAGCCTCATGTTCGGCAACAATGTAAAGGTATTGCTCCAAGATATGGACCTTATCAAGTGGAAACAAGACCTACTGGCCGATAAGGACAAGCTGGAAACCATTTTATTGGAAGCTATGATTGTTACTCCAGAAAGGGACGCCAAGTTAATTGAACTTAGAACCCTCATAGAAAGCAAAATACGAAATCCAATAAACCCTGGAAACAAAAAGGTTATTGTATTTACTGCATTTGCTGATACAGCCAGATATTTATATGAGAATTTGGCCGATTATTTTGCTAAAAAAGGTATCTATTCCGCAATTGTAACAGGAAGTGGTGATAATCATTCCAATTTACCTATATCAAAAGAATTGAGAAAATCGATTAAAATATCAGATATAAATACTATATTGACCTTGTTCTCTCCTATCTCGAAGGAGTGTTCTAAGATATATCCCGAAGTTAATGAATATATAGATATACTTATTGCTACCGATTGTGTATCTGAAGGCCAGAACCTTCAAGACTGCGATTATTTGATGAATTACGATATTCATTGGAATCCGGTCAGAATTATACAACGATTCGGGCGTATAGACCGTATTGGTTCAATTAACCAATCTGTCAAATTAGTAAACTTTTGGGCTACCAAGGACTTGGACGAGTACATAAACCTCCAGCAGCGTGTCAGAGGCAGGATGGTTTTATTGGATGTGTCTGCCACAGGTGAGGAAAATATTATAGAAACAGACTCTGGCAAAGAGATGAGAGACCTCGAATACCGTAAGAAGCAGCTTGAAAGGCTTCAGAAAGAGGTTGTGGACTTAGAAGATATATCGGGAGGCATATCGATAACAGATCTGACCTTTAATGATTTTAAGATTGAGCTTATGGAATATATGAAAGCCAATAGAAAGCTTTTAGATGAGGCGCCAAATGGAATGTATGCTGTTGCAAAGATAGACGAAAGCGTAAAAGATACTATAAAGCCAGGAGTGATTTTTACCCTTAGACAAGTCAAAGGGAAACAACAAAGCAAAGAGCAGAACCCTCTATTTCCCTATTATATGGTTTATATCGCAGATGATGGGGAAGTAAAGCTATCTTTCCTGCATGCTAAGAAGATACTGGATTTTTATAAAAAACTATGCTCTGGTAAGAATGAAGTGTTAAAAGAGTTGGTAGAGGAATTCAACAAAGAGACCAATGATGGTCGTAAAATGAATCATTATTCAGATTTGTTGGAAGCTTCCATTGAAAACATATTAGGCAAGAAGCAGGAGATTGGGGTGGCCAGCCTCTTTAGTAAAGGCGGCACCACCATGCCGAAAAGAACCTTTGATGGTATTGAGGATTTTGAACTGATTACATTTTTGGTCATAAAGGGATAGGGGTAGTAGCTATGGATGATTATCGTTTTTTAAACATCCCTGATAGCTGCTTTGTCGGTAGTACGATTTACAAGAAGTTATTTTATGAAAATGCCCATTTATCATCCAGTGATAAATCATTGTTTACAGATACCATAAACAAGGTAGTATGGCTCTACTGCCTTAAACCTGAAACAATAAATATACCGGCATATAAGGATGAAGTAAGAGAATATCCGGAAATTGAAGTTATAGAAGTTATTTTAAATAAAGAATATGGGCTTAACAGAATAGCTGAGATTATTATGAGGACTATCCCCTACCCTATGCTGCTGATTTTTAAGCTGGAAGATAAAATACGGTTTTATATGGCTCACCAGAGGACAAGCCAAAGTGACAGCAGCAAGAATACCATTGAGGAATTTATCTCTACTGACTGGTTAAGTAATGATAGTGCTTTATTCGCTAAGCTTGATATAAAGCAAATGAGGTTTACAAACTTCTATACACTTTATAGTGATATAGTTGACGCTATCAGTATTTATAACCTATCAGCCATTATGCCAACAGATGACACTGTAACTGGTGCCAAGGCAAGAGAACTCTCAGCAAAGATAGAAGATATAGAGCAAAGAATTGCAAATCTGCGATCTAAGCTCAAGAAGGAAAGCCAGTTTAACCGCAAAATGGAGCTAAATATAGAGATTAAGAAATTAGAACAGAGAAAAAATAAATTGCTTGGAGGCGATAACGAATGATAGAAACAACTCTTACGGGCAAAACCCCGGACATAGGGGAAGAAAATATCAAGAAGTTAATGACTATGTTTCCTGAAGTTGTTACAGAGGGAAAGGTAGATTTTGAAAAGCTGAAACAGGTTTTAGGTGAATATGTAGATGATAGTAACGAACGCTATAACTTCACCTGGAACGGTAAAGGGCGAGCTTTGCGTTTATCCCAAACACCTTCACTGGGAACGTTAAGACCATGTAAAGAAGAAAGTAAAAACTGGGATACAACCCAGAACCTTTACATAGAAGGCGATAACCTAGAGGTATTGAAGCTTTTGCAAAAGAGCTACTATGGCAAGATTAAAATGATTTACATAGACCCGCCTTACAACACGGGGAAAGACTTTGTATATAGGGATGATTTCCATGATAGTCTTGAAAACTATAAGAGAATTACAGGGCAAGTAGATGGCAATGGCAAAGCAATAAGCACAAATACTGAAACCAGTGGTCGATACCACACCGACTGGCTTAATATGATGTATCCAAGGTTGAGGCTGGCAAGGAATTTACTTAAAGATGATGGTGTTATTTTTATTAGTATTGATGATAATGAGGTGCATAATTTAATTAAAATATGTGATGAAGTGTTTGGTGAAGCAAACCGTATAGCTTTAATTTGTCACAAAGCAAGAGCATCTGTATCGAATGATAAAATAATATCTAATAATCATAACATAATATTATTCTATGCGAAAAATGTTAATGTTATAGAATCTATAAGAAAAGATATTGGTTTGGATCCAGAATTAAACGGTTTTGATTTAGATGATAATGATGGTAGAGGAGCATATCGTTTGGTTCCAGTTGATGGACCAGGTGGAGCGAAGAAAGGTAACCCATATTATGAATTTATGGGTGTTGAAGGATATTTCAGGTTTTCGAAAGAGACTATGCAAGAAAAATATAACATGGGTCAAATTGTCAAGAAAGGGAATAGCCTATATCAAAAATATTATCTTGCTACTGCTAGACAAACTAGAAAAACAGATACTACTTGGTGGGAAGATGGAGGGTTCACCTCATCAGCGACATCCAAGCTTAAGGAATTGATGGGAGGATCTTATTTTGATAATCCCAAACCAATTGAATTAATTATGCGAATGTTGAAATTGATGACTAATTCAGATAAAGATGCACTTATTCTTGACTTTTTCTCAGGCTCTGCTACTACAGCTCATGCTGTAATGCAACTTAATGCCGAAGACGGTGGTAATCGCAAATTTATTATGGTTCAGCTTCCTGAGCCAACTGAGGAAAATAGCGAAGCCTACAAGGCAGGCTATAAAAACATTTGTGAGATAGGCATAGAGCGTATCCGCCGTGCAGGAGAAAAAATCAAAGAAGAATATAAAGATAAAGAAAATATAGAAAACCTTGATATTGGCTTTAAGGTGTTTAAGCTTGATACCTCTAATATCAGAAAGTGGCAGCCGGATTATGATAATTTAGAGCAATCTTTAATGGACTATGTGGACAATTTTGTGGAAGGCAGGACGGAATTTGATGTTGTCTATGAGATAATGCTTAAATACGGTCTTGACCTGACTTATCCAGTTGATGAGTTTACAATTGCACAGAAAAAGGTTTATTCAATTGGCTTTGGTATGCTTATGATTTGTCTTGATGATGAAATTACAACAGAGGTTGCTAAGGGTATTTTAGCAAAAATAAAAGAATTATCACCTGAAAGCAGCAGAGTTGTATTTAAGGATAATGGATTTAAGTCAGACAGTAACAAGACCAATATCAAGGAAATTCTTAAATCTGGCGGAATTGAAGAATTTATAACTATATAGGGAGGTATGGTCTAAAATGAAGCTGAAATTTGATAAAAACCTAGAATACCAACAGCAGGCCATAGCTTCCGTTGTGGATTTGTTTAGAGGCCAAACGCCTATGCATACTAATTTTACCGTATCAGCTTATAATGGACAAATAGGCCTGTTTGATACAGAAAACGGTATAGGCAACAGGCTTGAACTGGATGAAGAAGAAATACTTAAGAATTTACAAGAAGTTCAGCTTAGAAATGGCCTGCCACAAACAAAGTATCTAAAAGCCGGCGAGTATGATTTTGATATAGAGATGGAAACCGGTACAGGTAAGACCTATGTTTATTTAAGGACAATTTTTGAACTCCATAAAAACTATGGGTTTTCCAAGTTTATTATTGTTGTTCCCAGCATTGCCATTAAAGAAGGTGTGTATAAAACCTTACAGATTACAGAGGAACATTTTAAGGAATTATATGATAATACAATTTACCACTACTTCATATATGACAGCAGCAAGCTGGAACAGGTAAGAAGCTTTGCGGTGAGCGATAATATTGAGATTATGGTTATAAACATTGACGCTTTTAGGAAGAGTTTTACAGACCCTACTAAGGAAAATAAGGCCAATATTATTCATAGGACAAATGACAGGTTAAACGGTATGAAGCCTATTGAGCTTATTCAGGAGACCAGACCCATCGTTATTATAGACGAGCCACAATCTGTAGACACGACTCCTAAAGCCAAAGAGGCTATTAAATCTCTAAATCCTTTATGTATATTACGTTACTCAGCAACCCATGTGGAAAGGCACAACCTGGTTTATAAGCTGGATGCAGTAGATAGTTATAATTTGGGTTTGGTTAAACAGATAGAAGTTGCTGGGTTTACAACTAAAGACTACCACAATAAAGCCTACTTGAAGCTTTTATCTGTAGACAATAAAAAATCTCCTATAACAGCCAAAATAGAGATGGATGTCAAAGATAGAAAAGGTGTGGTTAAACGGAAAGCGGTAACAGTTAAGCGTGGAGATGACCTTTATGAAAAATCCGGAGGGCGTGATGTCTATGAAGGATACATTATTAGCGAAATTTATTGCGAAGTTGGGAATGAATATGTTGCCTTTACAAGTAAGCCGGATATTTTACGTATA
This sequence comes from Defluviitalea raffinosedens, assembly GCF_016908775.1. Classification (NCBI taxonomy): domain Bacteria; kingdom Bacillati; phylum Bacillota; class Clostridia; order Lachnospirales; family Defluviitaleaceae; genus Defluviitalea; species Defluviitalea raffinosedens. Next base: position 29,593 of record NZ_JAFBEP010000019.1, read on the forward strand.
GGTAAACCTATAGGAGATGTGGACGACCTGGCCATAAAAGAACAGCAGATTAGAAAGACAATAGAGGAGCACTTAGATAAAGAACTGGTATTAAACAAGCTGGGAATAAAAGTGCTGAGCCTGTTCTTTATAGACCGTGTGGCAAATTATCGCTACTATGATGAAAATGGGAATCCTCAAAAGGGTATCTATGCAAAGCTCTTTGAAAAACACTATAACGACCTCATAAGACTGCCTAAGTATAATACGCTGTTTAAAGATATTGATTTAGATACCGCCGCTGAAGAAGTCCACAATGGATACTTTTCAGCAGATAGAAAAGGTGTTTTAAAAGACACTAATGGTTCTACGCGAGATGATGAGGATACTTATAACTTGATTATGAAAGACAAGGAGCGCCTTTTATCCTTTGATACTAAACTTAGATTTATTTTCTCACACTCAGCATTACGTGAAGGTTGGGATAACCCCAATGTGTTTCAGATATGTACCCTAAATGAAACACAGAGCGAGGTTAAAAAGCGTCAAGAGATTGGTCGTGGTTTGCGTCTTTGTGTTAATCAGGAAGGAGAACGCCAGTATGGTTCTTTTATAAACACATTGACGGTTATCGCTAATGAAAGCTATGAGGAATTTGCAGCTAAACTCCAGAAAGAATACGAAACTGAAAGCGGCATACGATTTGGCATTATTGAAACACATTTATTTGCCAATATCCTAGTAAAACAAGAGGATGGAAGCATAAAGTATTTAGGACAGGAAGCTTCGGAAGCCATATTCAAAGCATTTTTAGATAATGGCTATATTGATGAAACAGGTAAAGTGCAGGACAAGCTGAAAATTGATATAAAAGACAACAAGCTAAATATACCAGAAGATTATGAATATGTAAAAGCAGAGATTACGGCTCTTGCCAGAAAAGTATGTAGCGGACTTAATATCAAGAACAATAACGATAAAAAAGCTATTAAGCTTAATAAGCAGGTATATCTTGACCCTGAGTTTAAAGAGTTATGGGATAGGATTAAATACAAAACTACCTATTCTGTAGATTTTGATAGTGAAAAGCTAATAGATGAATGTTGTAGAGAGATGCAGAAAAGCTTATTTATAAGTTCTCCAAAGCTTATATATACGAAAGCAGGGCTTGATATTAGTGCCGGTGGCGTTGTGGCGGAAGAATCAGATAGATATGCTGTTGCTTTGGATAACAAACAGGAAAATCTACCTGATATCATTGCCTATCTTCAGAATGAAACCAATTTAACAAGAAAAACTATTGTGGAGATACTGATAAGAAGTAATACTCTCCACCTTTTTAAGAAGAACCCTCAAAAGTATATGGAGCAGGTAGCACAAATCATCATTGCTAAAATGAGGTTAATGATAGTTGATGGTATTAAATACACTAAGCTAGGTGATGACGAATATTACGCACAAGAACTATTTGAAAGTAAGGACAAAGAACTTATCGGCTATTTGTCCAAAAATATGATGGAAAGTAAAAAATCGGTATACGAATATGTAGTATATGATAGTGCCAACGAAGAGAAATTTGCCAGAAGCTTTGAAAACAATAGCAAAGTTAAGTTGTATGCAAAACTTCCCGGCTGGTTTACCATCCCCACTCCCTTAGGCAGCTATAATCCTGACTGGGCTGTACTAATCGATACGGATGGCAAGGATAAACTGTACTTTGTACTGGAAACCAAAGCTGATACGATGTTTGATGCCTTAAGACCAACAGAAAGAGCTAAAATTGAATGCGGGAAGAAACACTTTGAGGCTTTAGGTACTGAAGTAGAATTTGAAGAAATTGATAGTTTTGAAGAATTCATAGAGGAAACAGTAGTAGTAAGTTAGAATTATTAATTCAATAGAAACTTTGCAGATTGATAGAAATATAGAAAATTATAAGGAACATGGTATATCTAAAGTTTAATGATATGCCATGTTTTTATTTGATTCTACATGTAATTTTACCTTTGCATAGTTGAGATTCCATATGTAAATATAGGTTTTTATTTTTAACGCCCTATATATACAAAAGGTTTATAGAAGTTGCTATGAAATGGCATAGCAAGAGTATTTGAAAAGAATGTAGTTTTAAATTATGAATGAAAAATGAAATGGGATGGAAGGAATATTAAAATAATAAATAACAAGTTAAAAAATAACAATTAATGATAATCGAATATCTGGTGTTAGTATATAACAGTGGATACGAAAAGTTTAACACGATACAATAAGCACAATAAAGGTTGTTAAGCAATGTCCAAAAATGGTAATCGTTATTCAGAAGAATTTAAACAACAGATAGTTGTTGATCTGTACAAAGCAGGTAATTTAGTTTCTTACCTGAGTTGTGAGTATGGCGTAGCAAATGTAACGATATATAAATGAATTGAAGAGTTATCTCCAATCAAATTATCTAATAAGGAAGAAATCACTTCTAAGGAATACGATAAATTAAAAAATGTATTGTTGAGCTTGAAATGGAAAATAAAATATTAAAAAAAGCTACCGCCATATTCGCAAGAAAACGATAAAAGAAATCGTTACCTTCATCGAAAAATACAAATCAAAATATACATAAAGCTTATATGCAAAGCCTTAGAATTTCCCATAAATACTTATTATATGGCTCTTCTTGCTGTACCGTCAAAACGACATATGGAAGCCGATAACCTAAAGGCAGAAATCTGCAAGATTTATATGGACAACAAATGTCACTACGGAGCCCCAAAGAGATATAAAGCACTTAAAGTAAGCGGTAAAAATATAAATTTAAAATGAGTACAACGTTATATGTCTTCTAAGGGATTACGTTCAATCGTTGTAAAAAAGTATCGTCCAAATTCTTCAAAATCAAGTGCAGAAGAAAAAGAAAACCTTTTAAACAGAGATTTTAAAGCTAAAGGGATAAACCAAAAGTGGTGTACTGACATTCTTTTATTTATTTTATCAAAAATGGATGGACTTATCTGGCTTCAGTCATGGATTTTTATAGTAGAAAAATTATTAGTTATGCATATAACACTTCAATGACTACCGAATTAGCAATTAAGTCATTAGAAAATGCCTGTTTGAATACTAAAAATGCAAAAGGAATTATTTCACACAGAGATCTGGGAACGTAGTACACCAGCTAAAATTTCAAGAGTTAATCTTAAAGAAGGAAATCATACATTCCTTTAGTCGTAAAGGAAATCTTTATGATAATGTATGTATTGAATTTTTCCATTCTATCCTCAAGAAAGAAGAAATTAACCATAATAAATACTATGATATAATGCTGCACGTAAGAAAATTTTTGAATTTATCGAATCTTGGTATAACCGTAAAAGGATTCATAGTTCAATTAATGATGTAACTCCTCAGGCTATACATGAAGTTGTTATCTAACAAATTAAACTTTTTGTGTCTACTCTATTGAAACAAGTCCAGCTCAAAATAAAACAAAAAGTCTTATTTCAATTCAAAAAAAACATAAGTTATTTATTATAATGAGTAGAGTATCTACGACAAATTTAACTAATTATTGTAATTTATTTTATTATATTGTATATTATTGTTAATTATTTGTAATGGGGGAGATAATTTGTCAGTTGCTTTTGGGAAAATAGAGTATAGGATTAATAATCCTAAAGTTATTGCATTAGGTGTATCTCATACTATAGAAGAAATGAGGAATGCTTTGACTAATGAGGTATACAATAAAGTTTATGATATTCATGGTATTAATGATTTAATAGATTCAATTTTACAAGGTTTATCTGATACAGGTTTTAATAAAGAATCTTTATTGTCTGTTTTCTCATGTAATGATAAAATTACTAATTGGGAAATTGGGGAAGCTTATGCCCAAACATATATTGAAGATAATTATCATTCTTATTTACCATGGAATATTAATAGAGATACAAAAAAGCCAGGATCAAGTTTGCCTGGAGCTGATATTGTAGGACTACACAGTCATAATAATTCTGTATTTTTTTTATTTGGAGAAATTAAAACTTCTTCACAAAAAAAATATCCACCTAGTGTAACGTATGGTCCAGACGGTTTGAAAAAACAATTAGAAGAACTTTGTACAGAAGAAGAAACTATCATTACACTAATAAAATATTTGGGATTTAGACTAAAGAATACTAAGTATTGGGATATGTATCAAAAAGCTTTTTATAATTATCATATTAACAATTTCAATGTACATATATTTGGAGTACTTGTAAGAGATGTGGATCCGAATAAAAAAGATCTATCTGAAAGAGCTAAATCTTTAGCTTCTTATTGTATAAATGGTCGGCAAGTATATCTTACAGCAATATATTTGCCTCAAGATGCAATTTCAAAATTTGTATCTGTAATGGAAAACGAACATGAAAGGAGGGTTAGATTTAGTGCTAAAAAATGAAGATTTATATCGACTTGAGCAGCATTGGGCGGTATCTGCAATACCTAAAAATGTTCGGGATCATTGCTTTTCTGAGATTGAAAAAATTATTGTACAAAAATCTGTTGGAAAGCAGCTAGGGTTTAATTATGTTACTTCTAATCAATTAAAAATGCAAATTCGTAAGATTATTAGTGCTTACGAGATAGCAGCTATCGAAAATATTGGTAGTATAATTAATCCTACAGAAGCAAATTTGGATCGAGGATTATTTATTGCTGCATCATGGAAGGCCTATGAGTTATATCGTGCAATGGAAATTCCAGATAACTATCAGCAAAAAATATTTTTTGTATTGCATATTTCATCAATAGCATATTGTGGTGAGCGTTGGAGTGATTTGAGAAGATGGTATGCAGAGAATAATGAGATGATTATGAAAAATAACTACAATCCTCAAGGACAAGAGTGGGATATTTATTTACTTTCTTCTTTATATAAATGTTGGGTGCTATTGTTCACTAAAAAGAATTGGGAAGAGATGCATGAGATACAGTCGCATATAATTAAATTAAGAAATGAACAAGCACTATTTGAAAGAAATTTTTTAGAGTCTAAAGATAAGTTTAAGCAGTCTTATGCTTTACGGCTTATTTCAATCTATCATTGGGCGAAATGTACAGAGTTACTTTCTTTATATATAACGCAGGGAGAACCTTCAAATATTACGACTCAATTGGATAAACATTTTGAGGCTGCAATTGAAAGCGCATCTTTGAGCGGCGATTCTGAATTAGAAATGATTTTAAATTGGTTATATTGTGCTTCAAAGCAGATGATTGAAAGTTCAATATGGTGGATTTCTCGTACCATTAATTCGAGAACTACAGATTTTGTAAGATATGTAACAAGAAATCGTTCTTTATTTGAAATGTTACCTCCTCAAAAAGCTGCAATTCGCGAGCAAGGATTACTTGACCAAGCTTCAACTGCTATTGCTGTTGAAATGCCGACATCAGGTGGTAAGACTTTGTTAGCCGAATTTAAAATGCTTCAAGCACTTAATCAGTTTGAGGCTGATAAAGGGTGGGTTGCTTATGTTGTTCCTACAAAGGCATTGGTGTCACAAATTACACGTAAACTAAGAAAAGATTTTGATTCAAAAATTAGAGTAGAACAATTGTCAGCAGCAGTTGAAATAGATACATTTGAAGAGAATATGTTATCAGATAAAGACCGTTCATTTGATGTATTAGTAGCTACACCAGAAAAGCTGAATTTAATTATTCGAAATAAAAAAGTACCTAGACCTTTAGCTTTAATAGTGATGGATGAGGCGCATAATATAGAAGATGATGAAAGAGGTTTAAGGATAGAGTTTCTTCTTGCAACTGTAAAATCTGATTGTCCTACAGCAAATTTTTTATTACTAATGCCTTATGTTGAAAATGCCGCAACTTTATCAAAATGGTTGTCTTCAGATATTAGTTCTGGAAAGTCTATTAGTATAGGAAGTACACCATGGCAACCCAATGAACGAATAATTGGAATGTATAAAAAGTCAATTATTAATGATGGAGTTAAAGGGAATTGGATAATTAATTTTAAGACATTAACTACCACTCCTAAGACAATAAATTTAAATGGGGAATATTCAATTCCTGGGAATAAACATTTTGGGATACCACAATCAAAAGTTAATAAGACTATGTTAACAGCAGCTATGGCAAAAACGATGTGCGAAAGAGGAACTAGCTTGGCTATAGGCAGAACAATTGAGGATTCTTGGAAAATGGCTAGAAAAATTAGTGATGAGTTTGATATTTTAAACCCGATACCAGAAGAGATAGTACTAGTCCAAAACTACTTAAAGTCAGAAATAAGTCCCGATTTTGAATTGGTAGAAATGTTATCTAAAGGTGTTGGAGTTCATAATGCTGGACTTCCAGATGAAGCAAAGCAGTTAATAGAATGGCTTGCCGAAGAAGGATTATTGAAGGTGTTGTGTGCAACAACGACAGTGGCGCAAGGTATAAATTTCCCGGTTTCATCTGTTTTTATGCAAAGCATCTACCTTTCCACAAATCGCTATAGCAGAGAAATGAAACCAAGAGAGTTTTGGAATTTAGCTGGAAGAGTAGGAAGAGTTGGACATAGTAGTGTAGGTGTAGTAGGTATCGCATGTGAAAATGATGAAGCCAAGATAGAGACTTTTGTAAGTATGAAAACAGGAGAACTAATTTCCAGATTAGTATCAATGATCAATGAGTTATATGATGCAGGTAAGCTTTTTGATTTGAAGACTGCAATATATAATGAAGAATGGACAGATTTTCGTTGTTATATAGCACATATGTGTAATGAAAAAGCGTCTCTTGATGAGGTTATTTCTGATACAGAACAATTATTACGCAATACGTATGGCTATAATATGATGAAATCATCAAAAGATGGAGAAATAAAAGCCAAGGTTTTACTTGATGTAACACGAGAATATGCAGCAAAGCTAAAAGGATATCCTTCGTACATTGTATCAATGGCAGATCAAACGGGTTTTTCGCCAGAAAGTATTTATGCTACTCTAAATGAGGTGAAAAACCTAAAAAAAGAATTAACTTTTGATCGTTTGAAGTCACAAAGTATTTTTGGGAATGAGGGGGAATTAGCAACGTTATATGGGATAATGCTAAAATTACCACAATTAAAACAATTAACAGAAATTACAGGAGATGGGGTGGATCATAAAAGGATTGCTGCAATTACAACTGATTGGGTTTTAGGAAAATCAATTAAAGAAATAGCAATTAATTATTTTAGAGGTGAAGGTGATACTCAAAAAATAACAAATGCTTGTAAAGCAATAAATAAGCATATTGCTAATTGTGGAACATGGGGATTATCAGTTATAACTAAACTATCAGGGATTGATTTTGATGCACTCTCAGATGAGCAGAAACGCGAATTAAATTCTCTTCCTGCTATGATTTATCATGGGGTTAAAACTTCAGAGGCAGTTTTAATGAGAATGAATGCTGTACCGAGAAGTATCTCACACCAAATAGGAGAAGAATATTCCAAGGTAGCTAAAAAGTATACTGTTCAAGAAGCGCGTGAATTTATTAAGTCTTTATCAATAAAAGATTGGGATAATTTACGACATAAAGATTCATTTCTCACTGGGAAGGATTATAAAGCTGTTTGGAAGCTGCTTGCTGGGGAATAATGTATGAAGATAGTATGCTATAGCTTATAATGATATAGGGTTAGATTAGAATTATTAAAATATGGAAAAATTTTCTGAAGGAGAAGTATGATACTAATCAGAATTAAGGGGTTGTCGCATTAGCGATTATAAAAATCGCTAATCGACAGCTCCTTTTTATGAGTCTATGAAATTTTTTCTGCAAATAAAGAATTATTAGGTCTTCTATGATAAAATATAAAATCATAAGGAGGCCTAATTTTATGGCAAGAGAAAAAAAACCTATACACAAAGTACAGATGATAGAAGGGAAACGAAACATAATTTATCAACTCCTATAGGAGTACGATATTAAGACTGCTTAAAGTATTCGGGAAGCGCTTAAGGATCTACACGGTGGTACCATAAAAGAAATGATGGAAGCAGAAATGGAACATCATCTTGGTTATTAAAAAACAGAATGTTCAGACAATGATGGTTGTTGTAATGGCTACAAATCAAAGAGAATTAACAGTAGTTATGGAAGCATGGATATTTAGGTTCCTCAGGACCGTAAGTCTGCTTTTGAAGCACAAATCGTTAAAAAACGCCAAAAAGATATATTTGATTATTTGATATTGATTAAAAAAGTATGTCCATGTATGCAAAGGCATGACTACAAGGCAGATTTCCGATACTTTAGAAGACATATACGGGTTTGAGGTCTCCGAAGGCTTTAAGATGTTATTGATAAAATCATGCCACAAATTGAAGAATGGTAGAATCGGCCCATTTCAGAGACATATCCAGTACTATTCCTTGATGCAATTTATTACTCTGTTCGTGACAATGGTAGTATTCGTAAACTTGCAGCATATGTGATTTTTGGTATTAACCTGGATGAGTACAAAGAAGTGTTAACCATTAAAGTAGGCGAAAACGAAAGCTCAAAGTACTGGCTGACAGTTCTTAATGGGTTAAAGAATCGAGGAGTTCAGGATATTTTGATTATCTGTGCAGATGGATTAACAGGAATTAAGGAAGCTATAGTCACAGCATTCCCCAAAACAGAGTATCAGCGTTTATTGTTCATCAAGTAAGAAATACTATGAAATATGTTGCTGAAAAGTACAGAAAACCATTTTGCACAGATTTAAAGACCATTTATCAAGCTCCGACTGAAGAAAAGGCACTGGTTGCATTAGATAAGGTTACAGAGAAATGGGAAGGAAAATATCCAAACTCTATGAAAGGCTGGAAACAGCATTGGGATGCTATTAGTCCTATTTTTAAGTTTTCTGTAGAAGTCCATACCACAAATGCAATAGAAAGCCTGAAAGCTACTTACCGAAAACTCAATCGTCAAAGAAGTGTATTTCCAAGTGATACGACGCTATTAAAAGCCCTGTATCTATCAACGTTTGAAGCTACTAAGAAATGGACTAAACCCTTAAGGAACTGGGGGCAGGTTTATGGCGAGTTAAGCATTATGTATGAAGGACGTTTGCTTTAATTGATTACAACATATTCCTAAATTTTACAGGTAAGATATTCGCCTGTTGTTGACATGCAATAATTTAAATGCTATAAATAAAAAACAGTGCCTGAAAGCCTTTGGAAGCCTTCAGGCTCATTAATTATCATAGAAGATCTACATTTACAGACTTTTCTTCATACACTCAAAATTAATCCTATTCATGCATATGATAAGATAATTTTGGCAATATTAAGAGTATAAAACATATATAGATTTAAATTAAATTCTTGCCCAAGTTTGAGATGATGAATCTCAAAAACAGAAAATTATTTACACCCTCTAAAATTTATTACAGACTCAAAACTTATATATTTTTGGGATTACTGTGAATTTACTTAAGACTATTGGTTAGACAAAAAACTATAAAACAAAGGAATCTCACACTTTTATGTGCCTAACTTATTTATTAGAATAGTTCATTTTTTATATACCTGCATTTTTCACTATAAATTTAGTTGTATAATTTTTCACAAACTCCTGTCTTTGTAAGCTACATGCTTCTAACAACTTATTAATGTTAGCTGGATTTCTATAATTTCCATTCTGTACTACATTTTTGGCGAAAATTTCAATATTTTGTTTTAATTTACTTAGCAAACACTCATTCATAATACGTATTCGATCATCAGGCGAACAAGAGTATTCAAATACATTGCCTTTGTGCACAATTATCGGTGTTTGTTGACAACTAACTTCGTCATAAAGACTTTTAAACCAATTTATTGATCCGTTCATTTGATTACAGTCATGTTTAGATATTACGTCAGTTGTAACGCCATTTTTACACTCAATAACTAAAAATTCAAGTTCTCCAACTCTCCACAATACATCTGGTCCTTTACCAACTTCATTTTCAGGTCGTCTCCCTGTAAATCCTATATAGAATCCAATTTCTTTTAAAGCTTCTTCAAAGATGTTTGCTGTATCAGGTTTAAAAATAAGTTTATCAAGTAAATCCTTGATTTTTAGAATAAACTTATTTTCATCAAGCTTTCTTTCATCCATGTTAATTATGAATTGTTCCCCTTGTGCTTTATATCTTTTTAATTTTTTATCATATTGTATGCCTTCTATAGGTTTAATAATTTGAACATTATATTTAAGTGCAGATTTAAGAATATTTTGGGATTCAACTTTATCGATAAAATGATAATATTCTGCTGTTTGCTGTAATAACCATCCTTTCACATAATCGTCAGATTGTTGATGTGCTAAATTGTTAAGTATATTAGCAGCCTCTTTATAATTACCTATTTGGCATAAATTAAAACTGTCTCTGATACCTAAAATAATAGGATCAATTGTACCTCTTTTTTCATATTTTATATTATATAAAGCACTTTTGCTTGCATTAACCCAATCAGGATTTCTAGTTAAACAATAATTTGCTACAGAAATAATATCATCTATACTTCTATTTCTGACTTGCTTCGCAATTTCTTCTGATAGCTCTATTTGCTTTCTAGTCGCAATACTAAATTTTTCGAGAGCCTTATCAGCATATATTATATTAGTTAAAGTTCTCCCCATCATAAATATAACACAATAATCTGTGTTAGAACGTACTCCTCTACCCATACCTTGCTCTATTTTCTGAATACATTGGTTTAAAAGTCGTCTGCTTCCGTGAAGAATGGAATGCTCAAGTTTATCATAACTTCTTCTTACATCAGGAAAACCATCTATAACTAAAATTCTACAAGCTTCCTCTGGTAAATCAATCCCATCGTATCTATTAACAAAAACAACTAGTCCTACATGCTTTGCTTTTAAGGCATGAACTCCTTCCGCTATAGTCTCAGAATCAAATATTTTATCTGCAACATCTTCCCAGTATTGAGCTCTATGTTTTGATGGAACAATAACTACAGTATTATATGTTGCTGATAATTCTTTGAATTTTACTTTTAACTCATCATCTGTAATTTCAGGATTAATCTCCTGTGGTACAAGTATTAATCTATCTCCAATATCTTCAGCAGTATGCGGAGTAATAATAGTTTTAATATTTTTAGGATTGACATCGAAATGTGAAATTAAAGGACTGTCTTCTGCTAGTGTAGCACTCATAAATATTCTTCTTTTTGCATCTACAAAAGAAGTAATCTTACGAATTGGTATACTTTTTGGAGATATTTCTATCTTCCTTGTAGAAATAACACAATTGCAAAACTTTAATGAGTCTTTTAGAAGTGGCCAACTAAATAAAATTTTTGCATTCTCCCTATCATTATGTAAAATTTTCAATACATCATCATTTTTATCTATCCATGCCCAGTAGGGTACTAGCATATCTACTTCCGATATGCCGTCTTTCATTTCTAAAGCCTTAATATTTGATTGTTTATATAATTCTTCTTCAAAAAGAGAAAATATTAGATCATATTTTGGATCATTTCGCTCTATTTCAATTGTAAATTGTTTTTCAGTCGTATTCAAACAAGCATGAACATCATCGATTAATATACTTCCAATAGAAATATTTTCTCCTGGTCGTCGCATTCCGAATATGGATTTCCCATTAACCAGTTTAAAAATATTTATAACTAATATAGCTTTTCCTCTCACAAAATTAAGATCAGCTTCATTAGTTGTCACATCTATCCCTAAACTTTTTCCCTCTTCAATAACCTGTTCAATTAAGTAAGAGTCTGGTACTACATAAACTGCAGGACTAATTCCCTCATTTAGACAACTTTTTAGTATTAATAATCCTACAACAGTTTTTCCACTTCCCGTATTCATCTTAATAACTATATCTTTCTGATTTCTTAATTCATACCATTGTTTCCATACATCAGTTTGCACGTCTCTTGGAAATTCATATTTTTTATTTTTGCAGGGAAGTACTCTAAATATGTCTTGTGGAGGCAAAATATCTGCCATATTGTTAGTTTTAATTTTATTAAAGTCAATGTTAAACATAACACTTTCCTTTCTATGGATTTTAACAATATATATATATAATTTAACAAATAATAGGCTATTTTCCAACACTTTTTAACATTATTTTTAGATTAAAAAAATTTTTATAATAAATATTGGAGTACATGATTAATATATGCTCCTTTATGATCAATGTCATTTAGTTAAGTAATATTTTATTAGGAAAATATTTTTTAATGGAATAACAAATGTTGGACGCTATCGTAGGTAGCTACTGTTTTACTCTTTTTAACATGGAGTGTCAACATTTTTCTAGATAATTTAATGGTAATCATTCGGTATTCTCGTGGAGTTAAACAGAGAAGAAAAAATTCGACGATTGCTATACTATTTAACATAATTTGCTAGTTTATATTTTAATTCATATAGATTTGAAAATGCATGATTACAATCAAACTCAGTTTTTGTGATTTTATAAGTCGCTTCAACGACAGCATTATCATATGGGTATTCTTTATGATTTACTGATCAAGTTATATCAAAAGATTTGAGTGTTTTCTCAATTACCTGTTTTTTGAATTCGGTTCCATAGCGTGTATGAAAAATTTGGATATCCTTCAGATTGTCAATAACAGTTTGAAAGGTTTGTTTTACTAGTAATGCTGTTTTATTAGGTCCGGCACGATAACCGATGATTTCCTTATTAAAGAGGTCAATAAAACACATATATAGTTCCAGCTCATACCGACTCAGACATATGTTAAATCACTTACGACTATATTTCTAAATGGCTGTTGGTTAAAATTTATGTTAACGATATTTTCTGTATTTGACTCGTTACAGGTATCTTTCTCTGGGTGGAATTGAACTTTAGTGTACTTTGAAACCATCCTTCCTGTTTCATTATTTTGCCTATCTGGCGGAGAGACGCAATAATGCCCTGGTGTTAGTATATAACAGTGGACACGAAAAATTTAACACGATACAATAGGCAAAAGAAAGGTGTGTTAAACAATGTCCAAAAACGGTAATCGTTATTCAGAAGAATTTAAACAACAGATAGTTGATCTACATAATGCAGGTAATTTTGTTTCTTACCTGAGTCGTGAGTATGGTGTAGTTAATGTAACGATATATAAAAGGGTTGGACTTGTGTCTACTCTATTGACACAAGTCCAATCCTTTTGATTTTAAAAGAATACTTAACAGATTATAATTCTGCCTGTATCATTGCAGATTTGAGCAGTTCTTTTGTATAGTCATGCTGAGGATAGTAAAATAATTCCCTGGCTTCCTTCATTTCTACAATTTTACCTTTATAAATCACGCAAACCCGGTCGCACATTTGAAAGATCACGTTTAGATCGTGGGAAATGAATAGATAGGTCAAGTTGTACTTTTTTTGTAAGTCTTTTAGCAATTGCAGTATTTGTGCCTGGATGGTAACATCCAGAGAGGATACAGGTTCATCCAGAATAACCAGTTTAGGATTTACAATGAGTGCAGCTGCGATGGCTACCCGTTGTCTTTGGCCGCCGCTTAATTGAGAGGGGTAGCGTTCCAGATGTTTCGTTGTTAGTCCTACCTGTTCGATGATTTCATGGACTTTCGCCATTCGTTCTGTTTTACTTAGTTTCGTTTGAAGTCTTAGGGGCTCTTCTAGAATCCAGCTGATTTTTTTAGTAGGATTTAGGCTTCCATACGGGTCCTGAAACACCATCTGAGGCTTGGATACAGATGATGCATCCCCTATAAAGGCAACATCATTGATTTTAATTGTCCCCTCAATTTCTTTGTTCAATCCCACAATGGCCTTTACCAGGGTGGATTTTCCGCTTCCACTTTCTCCGACAATACCGAAGGTTTCTCCCTGGCTCACGGAAAGAGAGACATCGTGAATGACTTGTTTTCTGGTCTTTTTCCCAAAGAGTCCAAGGGCTTTTTCGGAGTAAAAAACATTGAGATTCTGAATAGTGAGGATTCCTGGTTGTTCTTTTTTATGATTTACAGGGAGAGTCCTGTTCTTGCTATTTGCATTGTTATTTTTTTTTGAACCCATAAAGAAAGTTTCAGATGGTTTTCTATCGGATTCTGAAAATGGCATGGGAATTGCTGATATCAGCATCTTTGTATAGTCCGTATCAGGATGGGTAAATAATTTTTTTACTGTTCCAGATTCTTCAATTTTACCGTCCTTCATGACAATTGCTCTGGTGCAAATGCTTTGGATCACTTTTAAATTATGGGAAATCAGGATAATACTTGTTCCATGTTGCGCATTCATTTTTTTTAGCAACCTAAGTATTTTGTCCTGTGTGGTAACGTCAAGGGCTGTTGTAGGTTCATCCGCAATGATTAGTTTCGATCCGGCAATCATCGCCATGGCGATCATTGCTCGTTGTCGCATACCGCCGGAGAGCTGGTGAGGATACATATGATAAATTTCGTGAGGATTTGACAACCCCACTTTTTTTAATGCCTCTAATGTTAAGGCTTTACACTTCTCTTTCACATAATTTGAATGAAGCCTTAATGTTTCTTCTATCTGAGTACCTACGGTAAGCAGGGGATTAAAAGATGTCATAGAATCCTGAAAAACCATGGATATTTCGCTGCCACGAAGTTTGCGAAATTCCTTTTCTTTCATAGCTAAAAGATTATTTCCAAGGAAATAGATTCCGCCGCTTAGGATCTTTGCAGAGTCAGGAAGGAGTCCCATCGTTGCCAGAGCAGTTATGCTTTTTCCTGAACCGGATTCTCCTACGATTCCAAGAATTTCACCTTTCTTAACTCCCAGGGAGACAGAATCCACTACAGTATTCACTTTTCCCCGTTTCGCAAATCCAATGGATAGATTATTTATGTTTAAAAGTGTTTCATTCGTATTCATTCTCAATACCTCCACTGATGAGGCTGAAGCCGAGTACGGTCAGTACGATCATTACACCGGGGGCTATGGCATACCATGGGGAATCCAGAAGATAGCTTTGGGCTTCTGACAGCATACGTCCAAGACTTGCCTGGGGTGGCTGGACGCCAAGACCTAAGTAACTTAGTCCTGCTTCGGCAAGGACAGCATTGTTAAATCCAATCAAAAGGGAAGGAATCAGAACCCTTTTTATATTTGGCAAGATATGGACAAACATAATGCGAAAACTATTTGCTCCCATTAATTTTGCATTTCTGATAAAATCTCTTTCTTTCAGAACAATAAATTCACTTCGCACCACACGGGCAAAACTTGGAACAAATATGATTCCTAAGGCAAAGATAATATTATAGCTTCCCGGGCCAAATAAACTTACAAAGACCAGTGCCAGTAAAATGCTTGGGAAGGAGATGAGAACATCATTTACTCTCATTAGTATTTCATCCAGCCATCCTCCGAAATATCCTGTAAAAGCTCCAAGGATGGTTCCTAAGCTTGCCCCAATACATACGATGGCTACAGCTATGATATAGGTGGTGCCAGCTCCTTTCATGACACGGCTTAAGATATCCCTGCCAAAGTTATCGGTACCCAATAGATGGGTGAGACTTGGGGGACTGTTTTTTAATGCGGCATTCATCTTGTTCGGGTCATATGGGGTATAAAAAAATCCAATCAATACAACCAAAAGGATGAATGTTGTAATCGCAAGACCGAGTATGTAATTAAAATGATCGTTTTTTCTGTTAAGTTTCATCATTTCCTCCAGCATATTTTGGTTTAATTGCTTCTGAGTCTTGGATCAATCCATTGGTAAATCAGGTCGACCAGGAAATTAATTATGATGACTACCGATACAATATAAAGAATAATTGCCTGAACAACAGCATAATCTCTGTTTGCAATGGATGCGACGAGCAATCTGCCCAACCCAGGCAGGTTGAATACCTGTTCCACAAGAATAGTTCCTGCCAGAATATCGGCAAGTACCATGGCTAAAAACGTTATTACCGGAATTAGTGCATTCTTTAATACATGTTGAAAAAGGATTCTTATGTTAGTCATACCCTTGCTTTTTGCTGTTCTTACATAATCAAGCTGCATTTCTTTTAATAAAGCACTTTTTAAGAATTTAACCATCATGGCGATTTTAGGAATGGCTATTGCAATGGCCGGAAAGATCATGAACCGTAAGAAGTTTCCAAAATTCTCATCCAAAGGGGTATAATTTCCCGGAGTAAACCATTTTAAAAGGATGCCAAAGACCAGTGTAAGGATCATGGCCAAAAAAAAGGAAGGTACGGACATAAAAACCTGAGTCACCAGTGTAATAAAAGAATCCAGGATACTATCCTTTTTTCTGGCAGATAAGATGCCAAGGGGGATGGAAACAACCACAATAAGGAGAAAAGATAATCCCGCCAGCCAGAGCGTAACGGTTAACCGATCCTTTATTAAAGTACTGACTTTTATCTGCATCTGGTATTGGGATGAGTAGCCAAAGTCACCTTTTAATGCACCCTTTAACCAATTGATGTAACGGGTGGGGAGGCTATCATTTAGCCCGAAGTGTTCCCGGTATGCTTTAAGCTGTTCTTCTGTAGCATCCATGCCAAGGGCATTTAGAGCACTGTCCCCCGGGATGATCTGAAAAGCAGTGAAGGTCAGAACAGAAGCCAAAAAGAGGGACAGGATGAGTGTGATGCATTTTTTTACGGTATATTTCATCTGAACCTTCACCTCCTGAAAACATAAAATGGATTCATAGTGCATGCAGAATGTTTTAGTTGATTAATTGGATTGAGATCCTTTTTTGTAATAAACCAGTGACATGTCCTGAACATAAATGGGATAATAAGTATACCCACCTAGTTTGTCACTTATTGCAGTCATCTGATAGGGATCCTGAATAAATACGGCAACAGCATCGTTGGTAAGCATAGATTCCATTTTCTTGTATAATTGTATCTTCTTTTCTTCATTTGTTTCTGTTTCACCCTGTTTATAAAGGGCATCAAATTCTGGGTTAGTATAGTTCATAAAATTGTTTGCTGCGTCCGAACGGAACCGATCTAAAGCCTTTCTGGGCGCCAGTTCTGCTGCCAGTCCTACGAGGGTTGTCTCATAGTTGCGGCCTTTATAGACGTCAGATTTCCAGCTGGACCATTCCATCAGCTGGATTTGAGCTGTGATACCAACCTGTTTTAACTGTTCTGCAATCACCTGGGCAGTATCAATATGATACTGATAATTGGAAGGAACGATAATCGTAAACTGAAAACCGTTCGGATATCCTGCTTCTTTTAGTAATTCCTTAGCCTTTTGGGGGTCATAGGGATAAACATTTACAAGGCTTTCGTCATAATACTTTTTAAATTCCGGGTACATATTGGTACCAATGACATTGCCTCGTCCTCCGGCAACCATATCAATGACAGCCTGCCTATCCACTGCGTAGCATAGGGCTTGTCTTACCAGTTTATTATCAAATGGTTTAATCTTATTATTAATAAATAGTCCCTGAATCAGATTCATGGGACCCGATTCCAGATGATAGCCTTCTGGAAGCTGAGAAGCCTGGGCGTCAGTAATGTATGGCAGAATGTCTATGGTTCCTGCCTGAAGCTCCATGAATGCAGCATCTGTATTGGAGGATATTTTGAAAGTAACCTGGTCAAGATAGGGCAATTCTTTTTTGTAGTATTCTGTGTTCTTTTCTAAGATTATGCTCTGTAATGGTGTATAGGATACAAACCTAAAGGGACCTGTACCGATAGGGTGTGTATTCAATGCATCATAATCCTTTGGTACAATAGCACAGGTTAAGTATGGAAGCAGTTCGGTATCGACCTGCTTTAGGCGAACTTCGATTGTCTTTTCACTGGTTGCAATCACATCAGAAATAACAGAAAGCGCCGATTCTGCTAAAACCGTTGGATCTTTTGGTTCAAGCATACCGGCGCTTCTTTTTATGGAATATACAACATCATCAGCTGTAACAGGGCTGCCATCATGAAATTTTACACCTTCCCGTAAGGTAAAGGTATAAACCATTCCATCATTTGAAATCTGATAGCTTTCCGCCACAGCCGGAATTAAGTTTCCGTTGGAATCAAACTTCACCAAGCCTTCAAAAATGTTGAATAAAACCTCTTTGGTTCCTGCCGATAATGCTTTGTGCGGGTCAAGACCATCCAAATCCTGAGTTATTCCTATTGTGATTGAACCTCCATAGGTAGACTCCCATTGAGTAGCCTCCACAGGTTCAGCAAAAGACGAATCTTCATTCGCGGGAGTTTTGCTCTTATCTGTATTTTCCTTGTTGCCACTACATCCGTAGAGTGCAACAGTAAATACAATGATAAGAAGCAGAGCTTTAGTTAGTTTTGATTTCAGCATAAACTCACTCCTCACTTTTGATTCTCTTTCATTATTAAGTTGTAAATAAAATTATAAAATATTTTGTTAATATTTGCAAGAAAAAAATAACATTTATAGGTGTAAAACAAAATTATTTTAAAAAATACCGATTCAGGATGAAGCATCCGGATTGACGTTCTACCTTTTAAGTGGCTGTTATGTTATAGAAAAGTATTGTATAATGATTACTATATGAATCATTGTAGCTGTTTGAATGATCACTAAATTTTACCTAATGTTGAAGTTAAAAATATTATCAATGGCCATTTAATGTTTTATACAGTTAACTAATATCATCTATTTAAGGAGGTAAAGGTATGAAAGTGATTATGATTAATGGCAGTCCGAACGCTAATGGATGTACTTTTACTGCTCTTAGTATTCTCAAAGAACAACTGGCTTTAAATCGAGTAGACTCTGAGATATTCCAGATTGGGAAAAAGCCAGTCAGAGGATGTATCGACTGCAGAGTATGTAAACAACCCGATACATATGGCAAATGTGCCTTTAATGATGATCTGGTCAATAAAGTAGCAGAAAGTTTAGCTCAAGCTGACGGACTTATTATAGGCTCACCGGTGCATTATGCTTCTGCAAGTGGTGCTGTGACATCATTTTGTGACAGATTGTTTTTTAGCACAGATTCTAAAGTGAAAAGGCTGAAGTTTGGCGCAGCTATTGTATGTTGCAGGCGTTCCGGAAATACTACTGCTTTAGATCAGCTCAATAAATACTTTACAATTTCACAAATGCCTGTTGTGTCTTCGAGTTATTGGAATGGTATTTATGCAACGACTCCTGAAGATGTTTACAAAGATGTTGAAGGAGTTCTTACTTTGAAGAACCTTGCCAATAACATGGCTTATTTAATTAAATGTAAATACGCAGGCAATGTTGAACCTCCAGTGGATGAGCTTGCAAATTTCACACGAAATTTAAAACCAGAGGAAATAGAACGTTTCATGCGAGGGCGAAAACTTAACAGAGATTAAGGATTAAATAGTTATGTGAGAATTTTCTGTTTGGAGTGATGCAAATGGCTGATGTTATTCAGATAAATGATATGACCTGGAGGATTGAAGATGGCGGTGTTCGCTTCTTTTTGCTTGCTGGAAAAGAAAAAGCGTTGCTTATTGACAGTGGCATGAATACACCGAATGCAAAAGAAATTGGGGAGAGTACCACAAAGTTGCCTATCATGCTTCTCAATACACATGCCGACCCGGATCATATTTCGGGGAACGGTAGCTTTGAATCTTTTTATATGTCTCCTGATGAAGATGAGAATTACAGGGCACATGGAGGAACAGGTTCTATTTTGCCTGTAAAAGATAATGAAATCATCGATCTTGGGAACAGAACTTTAAAGATCATTACAATTCCTGGACATACACCTGGCAGTATAGCGGTACTGGATATAAATAACAGAGTACTCATTGGAGGAGATAGTATTCAGGATGGAAATATTTTCATGTTTAAAGAACGCAGAAACATGGCGAGGTATATTGAGAGCCTGAAGAAGTTGTTGCTGTATAGAGATGAGTTTGACGCTATATATCCATCCCATGGTTCGTTTCCGGTTGGTCCGGAATTAATAACAAAGCTGATTGAAGGTGCTGAGCAGACTATTGCTGGAAGAGCAGAAGGAAAAATAGTAGATGTATTTGGTACAACGGTTATGCTGTATAAATTTCCTTATGCCGGATTCTTGTGTGATCTTCCGGAAAATATGAAGTGAGCTAAATGAATTGACAATTTTATAAATGAAAGTCCTGTTTTAAAAAGCAGGACTTTTAATATTGCCTAATTGGGTTGGATTATTTTTTATATTTTTGTTGAGAGAAATTAAAATTACAGTGCGTAGTAATAAGTGAAAGACCAATTTGACACAGGAGGTGATGAAATTGGAATATTCACAAAGTGCACTTGTGAAAGCAATTAAAGAAAAAGACGTATCCGCTTATAGCTATATGATTGAAAAATATACAAAAACCATTTATTGCTTAGCCTATCATATCTTGTCACCATCTATGGGTAAGGAAGATATTGAAGAATGTGTGGCTGATGTATTTTATGATGCATGGGTTAAAATCGGCCAATTTGATGAAGAACGAGGAAGTTTCAGAACTTGGCTTTTGACTTTAACAAAGTATAAAGCACTTACATACAGGCGCAAAAAGCCATTTCTAAACAGTATTGCCCTGGAAGATGTGAAAGATGAGGCGAGCTACAGCATTGAAAATCAATTCTTATTAAGGCAGGATCAGGAGAAGGTTATTGAAATCATTAATTCTTTTAATCCAGTTGATAAGGAATTGTTTTTCAGGAGATATTTTTTTGGCGAGAAAATAAGCGATTTAGCCAAATCATTTAATCTATCCAGATCAGCTATAGATAACAGGCTTTTAAGGGGTAGAAAAATAATTAAGGAGGCGTTAGGGTATGAATGAAGAGAAACTCATGAACCTGCTCAATAGTTTAGACGATGATCTGGTAGAAAAAGAAATCGACAAATTATTGGAAGGAGTAGAGATAGATATGGAAAGTATAAATAAAAAAGCTCATGATAAACTAAATTCTGAGTCTAAAAAGATAAGAAGGAGAAAGAAAGGCTTATATGTGGCAGCAGCTTGTCTGGCAGCAGTCAGTGTTTCAAGTTTATATGCCAAAGATATTTCAAAGGCTGTTTTATCATTTTTAGGCAAAACACCTGTATATGATACTATTGTGAATGGAGAGGCTTATTATCTGAAAGACAGCCGAAAACTGGATGAACACTTTATTATAGATAGCTTTATGGTGTCAAAAGGAAAGCTGGAAATGGAATTGGTTACAGATTTACCTTTTGAGGAACTGGGAGACATTTATATAATTCCTAAAGATAATCCGGACATAGTTTATTTCCCTGCGGGTTATTCTGTTGACGAGAACAACAAGTATTTCTTAAGCTTTGCCAATAAAACAGAAGAAAATTATCATATTGAGCCTTTTAAAGAATTTAAGTTTGAAATTGCAGGAAATACCTATGAAGTTTCATTGGATACAGCAGCAAGCTTTGATTCAGAGAGCGAAATTTATGCAGCTGATGAAACAGACAACAATGATTTAGGAGTGAACATGGGTGCTAAGTTTGTTGAAAAAGATGGAAAACGCATGTTGCAAATCATTACTGCATTTGAGGATAGTAAATTGCAATTAGATAAGCTTGGTAAACCTAAAAATACAGATGTTTCTTCGGAGTATGAGAATTTAGAGAAAGGTGGCATAAGAAGTTCTTCGACAGGTGTAGATACAGAGACACTTTATGTGCAAGATCAATCTGGAAAGCGTTACTCATTGGATATTCCAAAAGATGCGAAAGGTCGCCCGGTAACTCTATTTGAAACAAAAGCACCAAAAGATGCAGAACTTACCCTTAAAGTGCCAGCTATCGTTGCTTCAAATCCTGCTGTACAAGAGCAGTTAAAATTAGCTGTTCCAGAAGAAGGAGAAATATCTATAGATCAAGAAATTGATTTTGGAATCCAAAAAGTTAAAGCTAAAAGTATCAAAAGATTGTCTTCAACATCAGCAAGTATTGAATTTGAATTAGATACGCTCTCAAATGATAAGGTGCATGTAAGATCATTTGGTTTTTACAGCAGTGATATTAAAAAAGCAGAAGGCAAATTCGACGCAAGTAAAGCCGTCATAACTTTAGAATTTAAAGAAGGAACTGATGCAGTCAACCTTTTAATAGACTATCCAGAGTTTGTAATTGATGGAGATTGGGCGATCAACATGTATTAAGATAAGCCCTATCTCATTAAACCATCTTATATAGATCCTATTCCCCGGCTGCTTGTTGTGATACTCAGGGTATCACAACAAGCAGCTTTATTATATTTTATAATACTTCCTGGATATATGCTGTGTCATTAGTCTATGTATAAAAGTAAAATATTCCAGATGATTAAATAGAATATGTGATGAAAAAATAATATAAACAGATGAAATCATGAATATGTGATATAATAATGTTAAGAAATGGAGATTTAAATCATTTTTACGGAGGACGAAGGATATGAATAATAATTTTTCAGGCAGTTCAAGACAAATATTGATTATCGGAGGTGGAGCCGCAGGACTTTCAGCAGCAAAGGCAGCTAGAGCTCAGGACCCGGAGGCTAATATCATTATGTTTGGGGAAGAGAACCTGTTACCATACTATAGGCTCCGTTTATGTGAGTACATTGGCAAGAATGCAGACTATGATGAGCTTAAAGTCAACAAAGAAGACTGGTTTGAGAAGAACAGAATTCAGGTGGAGACCTCCTCAAAAGTTACAGCAATAGATGTTGAAGGCAAGAAAATCACTGTTGAAGGCAAAGAATACAGCTATGACAGCTTGGTGCTGGCTACGGGCAGTACACCCATCATGCCTTCTTTTAAAGGGAAAGAACTTTCAGGTGTCCATACCTTATGGACCTGGGAGGATCTTGTGGGAATCAATAAGAGTCTAAAGGGTGCCAAAAAGGCAGTTGTGATCGGAGGAGGACTGCTTGGACTTGAAGCTGCACACAAAATTTCTGAAATGGGTATTGGAGTATCATTGATAGAGGGTATGCCAAGACTTTTACCTAAGCAACTGGATGAGGAAGGTTCAGAAATATTTAAGGATAAAGTGGAGAGCTTAGGTATTAGGGTGCTTTGCGGAAAATGTGTGACAGGTTTTGAAGGGGATCAGAATGGACAGGTTATGCGAGTGCATATGGATGATCATACATCCCTTGAAACGGATGCTGTTATTGTAGC
The DNA here is from genome assembly GCF_016908775.1 of Defluviitalea raffinosedens. Classification (NCBI taxonomy): domain Bacteria; kingdom Bacillati; phylum Bacillota; class Clostridia; order Lachnospirales; family Defluviitaleaceae; genus Defluviitalea; species Defluviitalea raffinosedens. The sequence continues at coordinate 52,736 of NZ_JAFBEP010000019.1, forward strand.
GGTTGGCGTTGCGCCTAATACAGAAATATTCCAGGGAACAGGCATAAGTATAGATCGATTCGTGAATGTCAATGAGAAAATGGAGACCAGTATTGAAGATATTTATGCGGCAGGGGATGTAGCAAGTGTCAACGGCAGATGGTTCGGGCTCTGGGCAGTAGCTGGCAAACAGGGACAGGTTGCAGGGACCAATGCTGCAGGAGGAAATGCTGTTTACAAAATAACGGATACACCTTATATACTTGCCACTATGGGAACAAGAGTTGTTTGCTTAGGTGATACAGGCACTCTTCCCGAAGCAACTTATGAAATAGATCAAAAGATTGATAACGAACACTTTAGCTATTCTAAACTTGTATTTCGTAACGGAGCATTTGTTGGATATATCCTTGTTGGTGAACCGGCAAAAGCTTTCAATAAACTTCAGTCTATGATTAACACCAATGCAAGTGTTGAATCTATTAATAAAATTTTATATAATAATTGAAAATGTTTTTAAATTAAGATATTTTTTTAGGGGGAATAGAAAAGATGATGTTTAAGTTTATCTGGCCACTTGCAGATCATACTGTCAAATGTGTTTTATCAAATCAGCGCAAAATCAGCACCAGATGAAATGAATCCTTTTGCTTCCTTAACAGTTACTTATGTCATTGGTGCGGTAGCGTCTTTGATTTTTTATTATGTGTTGAATAAGGAGGCAAACATCATTCATGAATACAGTAAAGTAAACTGGGCGCCATCTGTACTTGGTTTTGCTATTGTTGGTCTGGAAGTCGGATATATTTATGCTTATAAAGCTGGATGGCCGGTAAGTGTAGCCCAGATTGTTCAGGCATCGGTGCTGGCAGTAATTTTGATTTTCGTTGGCTACCTGCTTTATCATGAGTCAATAACATGGAATAAAATCGCCGGAATTATTGTTTGCTTAACGGGTCTTGCACTGATCAATATTAATTAAGCGATCAATTCAATTTTAATCTGATTTGAGTTAGAAATAGGGGCTCCCAGATGTTGGATAGTTTCTTAGGCAGTTTGCCTGAGATAGCAATGTCAGGAAGCCTTATTTTCATTAAGGTTTTTTGTTGAAATTTTCTTCCAAATGTTTATAATATTTTATATTATATTCAGCTGTAATACAGGGCGTGCGGAACAGGTTAATGAATTAAAGCTGATTAACAAGTAATAAGTAATGATCACAAAGGGGTGCTTCAACTGATGCATCCCTTTTGTCAAAATAAATTCAAATTCAATGGAGTGAGTTATTCATTTTTTGCAGATCATCAGGGAAGAACTCTGGAAGATGCTATTAAGTGCTGGAAATACAAGAAATCGTTAAAAGGGCATAATCGATATGAAAAATCGGATTTCATAGCATTGGAAGTATAAGGTAAGCTAAGAATTTATGTAATAAGGAGTAAACATATGAATATCAGATATTTGCAGGATATCTTATCCCGTATAGATGAGATTAAAGTAATAGGGAAAAGTGCTACAGTAGACGGTGTCGTCTGCAATGTCATGGGATTGATACGCCATGGTATGGAGATGGAGCTTTTGATTTTGCAATATGATGAGAATTTTGAGCAAATGATTGAGGAAAGTGAAGAGGCAGAGATGTCTGATGCTGCGGATGTACCCGAGAGTAACAGGATGTTGATGCGTGCTGACAGAAGGAATGATGCCATAAATTCAATCTTCCCAGTTGAAAAAGTGTTTATTGGAGAAGGAGAATTTAAAGTATATGTTTCGGAATCCGGACAGATGAGTACAGAAAATAGGGAGGATATATTACTCCTTGTCCAGTTTCTAAATAACGGATGGCAACCAAATGGGATCGATTATCAGAATATAAATACCTTATTTTTGACCAGGGCAAAATTGGAAGGGGACTATATATCTATTCCAGATTTTGATTCAAGTACAGAAATACGCTTTGTAACGGGAATCCGAAGTGTCTCGCATCAGGTGGAAAAGCCTGTCACTTTGATTGTTGGGGGAGAATATTCAGATAGATTATGGTTTCAGGATGCAGACACCGGTGAAGAACATTGGGCACAGATTAATAGGGTATATTTGTTAGACATGTGGGCGGAAATGGAAAAAACTTTCAGCAACCCTAAAATTCAAGAGAAGATGACTTCTGAAGAGTTTACTCGTGCAAAGTCAGATTTTGAAAAACATTTTTTGGAGATTTGCCCCAGAGGGATGTATTTTCCTATTGTTGAATATGAGTGTGAAGAAGATATCTCTTTACAGTTTTATTCCAAAGCTTATTTGGATTCAAAGCCTTTACACAGAGGAAGTAGTATGGGATTTATTGTTGCACCGGATCAGTCTACAGGTATTCTGGGTCTTAAACTCAAAGCTGCTGTAATCCAGGAACCAGTTTCTCCTGATACCAGTTCAATCGAAGTAGAATTATTTCAATATATTCGTACTATTAGTGGCCGTGAAATTGTGTTGAAGTAGTCAGGGATATGTGAGAACCATAAGCAAAGAGGTTAATGTAAGGAGTGGAGTTATGATAAAAACGCGTTCTATAGCTGCTGGTCATCTGGCGGCTGTATTCAGTATTTTGATTTGGGGAACAACCTTTGTTTCTACCAAAGTTCTTTTGGAAGATTTTTCGGCTTATGAAATACTGTTTTTCCGTTTTATTCTATGTTATATTGCCTTGTTTCTGGCCCATCCCCATTTTATAAAAACTAAAAATTTGAAGGAAGAAATTCTTTTCCTTGCTGCGGGTTTTAGCGGAGTGACGATGTACTTCCTGCTTCAAACCGTAGCACTTACCTATACCTTATCTTCCAATGTGGGCATTATTGTTTCTGTTGCTCCATTTTTTACAGCGGTATTGGCACATTTCTTTTTAAAAGGGGAACCTCTGAGGCCTCAAGTATTTTTTGGATTTATCGTTGCAATGGCAGGAATCACTCTGATCATTTTTAATGGCAGCTTTATATTAAAATTAAATCCTAAAGGAGATATCCTTGCTGTATTAGCTTGCCTATTTTGGGCGGTTTACTCCATTTTGATGCGAAAAGTAAGCGAACTGGATTATAACAATACGGATTGCACACGGCGAGTATTTTTCTATGGAACTTTGTTTTTAATCCCTGCTTTGATGTTTTCAGATTTTCATTTGGGGCTTGTACGTTTTTCTAAACCTGCCAATGTACTGAATCTTTTATTCCTTGGCCTTGGAGCTTCTGCATTGTGTTTTGTTATATGGAACTGGAGTATAAGTGTACTTGGTGCAGCCAAAACAAGTATCTATATTTACTTAATACCGGTTATTAATATTCTGGTATCGTATCTTATTCTCCATGAAAAACTTACGGGAACATCTCTGATTGGTACTTTATTAACATTGGCTGGACTGTCTCTGTCAGAGATAAATGTAAGAAAAAAGCCAAATGTTGAGAAAGTAAATATTTAGTCCTAACTATTGGACTAAGCCCTTGGTATGTAAATAAAAAATGGACCGACAAAAAGACGGTCCTTTATTTTTGCTGGGAAAAGTCAATATTGTAGATATTATGCTATAATGTAATAATAAATAATACATTTTGGATAAAATGGTTTGTTTTTGTAAATGGTAATAGAAGTATGGCGAAAATTCTAATTGTAGAAGATGACAGGTCAATAAATAATCTGATCGCAATGAATCTTTCTGTCATTGGTTATGAGTGTAAAAAAGCACTTGATGGTTACCGGGCTGTGGAAATGATTAGGAATTCAAAGTATGATTTAATATTACTTGACATTATGCTCCCGGGGATGAGCGGTATGGATTTGTTAAAACATACTATATCTGAAAACACAAAAGTGATTTTAATTACTGCCAGGGGAGGCCTAACTGATAAGTTGGAGACCTTTAACCTTGCCTATTATGACTGCTGGAGTGATTGTAGCAGTATTCGCCATGGCTTTCCCGGTATTGGCAGAGAAATTTCAGGAAAGTGGCCTGGAGAAAGGCGTTGAAACTGTGGAAGTAAGCCCATCAGAAATTCCAAATCTGGCGGCAGACAAAAATCAAAATGAACTTTCAGCTCAAGAAATGATAAGTATGACAAAGGAAGGAAAGATAGTGAGTTTAATTTCATGGAATAACTCTTTTAATGAGGTACCTGATTATTGTCGGGTACCTTTTTTAATTATGTAAGAAACTCCTTTGGATTTCCTGTGCAATGGTAAGAAAAACTCTTTCTTGGTGTGAATTATCTTAATTAAACAAGTTTTGAAAGTTGTTTGTGTTATTTTAAATACATTTTACTCCTTTTAGCTCAATAAATAGATATTTTTTACGATATAATGAATAACAGCTATATATTTTATCAAGATGTGATTGTTTAGAACAAAGCTAAAAATAGAAAACCTGAATGCCGAGACTTTCATTTGTCTACTTTCACTCACATAAGAGAAAAATGTTTTTTACGGTGTTTGTTTTAACTGTGATGATGAGAAATGAAAGGAGAGTAGAAAATGGGTATGAATAATATAAATAATGTTTTAGCAATATCACAGTATGGAGCAGTCAGATGGGCTGGCAAAGCGCAGAACGTAGCAGCAACCAGATTAAGTTTTGCACAGATCTTACAAAACATAGCTGGAGCAAATATGACAAAGCTTGATACCTATACGGACTATTTAAGATTATGCTATGGAAATGTGATCGTTAAAAATGTAGGAAAAGACCAAAGTGATGTAGATGCTATGGGGGCAGGAACTACAGGGACAAGAAATGTTGTCATTGCACCATATATTTTAAATCAGATGGCAAGCGATCCGGATCAAGCCTCTTATTTTGAGAGTAAGATACAGAATTATTTGAATTCCATATTAAGGTATCAGGCAGAATTGTCTGCTATGGGACATGAAATACATTCATCCGGCATTATTATTCACTCAGATGGAACGGTTACACACTATGTTACCGGAGACCTAAAACCCGAAGTAAGAAAAAAGATAGAAGCTGACATAAAGGCAGAGGATGAGAGAAAGATAAAATTAAAACGCAAAAAACAGCATCAGATGCTTATTGCAGAGGCAATGGCAAGAAAAAGAATGTTACTGGAGTATTATCAGTATTATAACTACTATAATAATGATTTTAATTTATTAAATAATTATTCATTAACTGCAATGCAATTTATCATGGCTGGACTGATGGAAAACAAATATTACTTATGATAGTAAAAATCCATCTATTTCTGGTATTGAACAGGGATATTATGAGTAATTGAATTTTTATACTTGATGTAAGAAAATCTTAAGAAATTTATAAAGTAAATTTCAGACATAACTCCTTGTTTTGTGGTTAAATTAATATCATCACATAATAAGGGGTGTTTTATATTATGAGACAAAAAGCACGAAAGAAAAAACATAGAAGACGAAAATTTATAAAATTTCTGATGATAGCTGGTATTGCCTATTTTGCTTACCGTTCCATCATTACTTCAGGAAACAGCCAAATATTTGAGAAATTATATGCTTATGCCTATAAAACAGTCATGGTTCCTTTACCAATAGAAAAAGAAACTGATGTGCCAGTGTCTGTGACGCCTGATCAATTATACAGTTCCAATGCAATTCTGGTCCGATTAAGGGATGATGCTGTTTTGATGGAAAAAAACAGTGAAGAAAAAGTTTACCCAGCCTCCCTAACTAAAATGATGACCGTATTTGTTGCGATAGAGCATTTATCTGATCTCAATGAAAAAATTGAACTTACCCAATCTATGTTTGAAGGGCTGTATGAAGCCAATGCATCAATGGCAGGCTTTAAGCCGGGGGAACAGGTCAGTGGATTTGCTATATGGCGCCATGCTGCCCAGTGGTGCGGAGAGTTGTATTGCGCTGGCGGAACATATAGCGGGATCAGAACAGAACTTTGTAAGACTAATGAATGAGAAGGCAGAAGAACTTGGCATGCGCCATACCCATTTTGAAAATACGACCGGACTTCATGATGAGAACCATTATACGACAGTTAAAGATATAAGTATCTTTTTAAGAGAAGCTTTACAAAATGATATTTTCCGAGATATTTTTACTACATTCCGTTATTCCACTCCACCTACGAATCAGCATCCAGAAGGGATTACTTTAACCAGTACCATATATGAAAAACTTGATAGCAGAACCATTATGAATGGAGAAATTTTAGGCGGGAAAACTGGATATACTGATGAAGCCGGTCTATGTCTGGCAAGCCTTGCAAAAGTTGGGCAGCAGGAATATATTCTTATTACAGCCGGAGCAAAAGGAAATCATCATACGGAACAATTTAACATTACGGATGCATTGGCTGTATACAATAGCCTAGGGGAAATATAAGTGCTCTGAGATTAAATATAATAGTCGATCCTGTCCTTTTCTTTCATTTCAAACTCTGTAAATACTTTATCGCGGATTGCCAGGAAATCGGGATTTGTCCTGTCCCTTTTTCTTGCCAAAGGAACATCGATAATACTTTTTATTTTTCCGGGATGGGGGGTCATAATGACAATTCTGTCCGCCAGAAAGACGGATTCATCAATATCATGGGTCACGAACAGAATGGTTTTTTTCTTCTTTTCCCAGAGACTGGAGATTTCATCCTGCATCTTCATCCGGGTCATTGCATCCAGGGCGCCAAAAGGTTCATCCATAAAAATGACATCAGGGTCAACTGCTAAAGCCCTGGCGATTGCAACCCTTTGCTGCATACCACCGGAAAGTTGATACGGATGATGTTTTTTAAACTCACAAAGTCCTACCAGTTCAATGTATTCTTCAGCAATTTCCTTGATCTTTACTTTATCATAGCCTAAGGATTCCAGACCCAGTTCCACGTTACCCTGTACAGTCCTCCATGGCAGCAGCCCGTAGTTTTGAAAAATGGTTACATATTTTATAGAAGGTTCATTTACAACTTTCCCGTCAAGTAATATCTCTCCCTCCGTAGGCTTTTCAAAACCGGCAATAAGATTCAGAAGCGTTGTCTTTCCACATCCCGAAGGACCTAACAGACATATGAATTCACCACAGTTGATATCCAAATTTGCACCTTCAAGGGCTTTGGATGCTTTTGGTGAGTTTTGATTATATATCTTGGTCACATTTTTAACCTGAATATACATATCAGATTCCCCTTTCGTTCGGTACGATTCCCCAGTTTTTACCGACCCAATTTTCCAGTAATCGTATTAGTCTGTCCAGAATGAGACCGGAGATTCCAATGAATATGATGCCTGCCAGTACTAAATCTGGCCTTATGTTATTTCTGGCATCGATAATAAGATATCCAAGACCGGACTGTGCACCGACCATTTCACCTGCAACGAGAAAAACCCATGCTGTACCAAGGGCTAAGTGAAGTCCTGTTGCGATGTATGGGAAAGCCGCCGGGAAAATAATCTTTGTTAATATGTGGGGCTGTTTGATGCCAAAATTCTTGGCCACTTTAAGATATGTCTGATCCACTTTGCTTACTGCAGATACTGTTGATAAAAGTACTGGAAAGAATGCAGCAATAAAAATGATTACAATGGCAGGAGTATCGCCAATACCGAACCAAAGCACAATAAATGGGAACCAGGCTATGGGGGATATAGGCCTTAATACTTGTACGATAGGATCAAAGATTCCCCATAGTTTGTTAAACCATCCAAAAATCAGGCCCAGAACGATGCCAGCTGCCACAGCACTCAGATAGCCGGCAAAAAAGCGGTATAAGCTAACCGTTATATGTGTAAAAAGCGTTCCATTTTCTATAAGTTCGCCCATCCCGTGAAGAACCTTTTGGGGAGGAGGAAGCAGGGAAGTGTCATACTTTCCTGTAAGGACAATTCCCTGCCATACAGCAAGCAAAATTACTAATCCAATTAATGTATTGATTAATTTTCTTAATCTGCTCATTTGATCACGACCTTATCAATAAATGAGTTGTCTACGAAATCTTCGTAGGAGGGAGGATTCTCTGATAAGCCCATTTCTACGAGATATTTAATTAAATCATTATAATCCTTTTCATAGATTTTAAGATCATTGTAGGATATCCATTCCATGGACAGGTCAAGAACATTTTGCTCTACATTCATATAGTTTTTGGAGATTTCCTGGACCTTTTCACCTTTTGAATCAATATATTCACCAGCAGCAACGTATTCTTTTAAAAGTTCTTCTGCGGCAGCAGGATTATTTTTTATAAAATCGCCTCTTAATACTAAGCCGCAGCACACAGAATCTTTCCATAAATCTTTGGAGTAATAAAGTACTTTTCCCTTGTTGCCAGCTACTGCTTTTGCACCAAAAGGTTCGGCAACAAGATATCCGGATATTCTGCCCTCTGAAAGAGCAGCAGGCATTTCCGGCGGAGGAAGCTCAACGATGTCTAAATCAGAAAAACTTAGTCCTGCATCTTTTAACATCTGATACAGGAGAATATTATGGGTGGACATTCTGTGAGGAATGGCGAAGGTTTTACCTTTTAAATCACTGGTAGTGCTGATATCTGGAGAAACAACTACTACGTTCCCGTCACGATGGCCAAGAGCTACTGCTTTTAAATCGATTCCTTGTTCCTTTGCTTTTATGGCAAGTTCGATCAATACTGATGCGCCATCAACGCTTCCCGTATTGAGAGCATCCATTAATTCAGGCCATGAACCGAATTTGACAAGCTCAATATGGATATTCTTAAAGTTTTCTTGTCCCAGTTCATTTTCTACGTACAAGGGCAGGGCATGAGTGATAGGAAGATAGGCTATCTTTACAGTTTGCTTGCCACCCTCGTTCTTGGTATCGTTGGTGACGTTTTCAGTATTGCTGACATTCTGACTTCCACCGCATGCAGACAAGCCGGTGATCAGTAAAGTAAAAATTGCTGTAACAAAAATCCTTTTTAAAATCTTCATGTATCATCCTCCTATTTCCAACCAAGATGATTTCTTTTTCGTTTAATATGCATTTTGATGGTTTGAGCCGCTAACTCAGGATAGGGTTCGGTGTATATTTTTGCTCCCAGTTCTTCAAGAGCGCCGTTTCCTCCAAAATAATCTGCAATGTTGTTACTTCCGCGATCCATTTCACCATCAGCAGAACCTGCTATTGGTTTGGGCATGGGAACAGGTATTGGAGCAGGGAAGCCTACGAGATTGGATACACCATGCATTAAGAAGCTCATACCTTGTCCTACAGTTTTTTCATTTCCAGGCTCAGGACCCACAAACATAAACGGCATATCTTTGATTGCTATCCCCAGTTCTTCTGATAAAGCTATAAATAGCCGTAAGGTTCTGGTATTATCTACACATCCTCCTACAGCCATTACCGGAGGAACATTATATTCTTCTATAACTTTTTTCAAACCATTGCCACAGAGCTCTGATGCTTCCTTGCTACACAGTCCTGCGTTCAACAGAGCATGGGAACAGCAGCCAGTCGTTAAAACAAGGATATCCCATTCGATGAGTTTCTTCACAATGGTGACATGGTTGCTTTCATAAGCGACCTTGGGAGTATTACAGCCCACCACAGTGGCGATTCCTTTCAATGTACCGTTTTTTAACAGTTTTCCGATATTTGAGATGCCTCCCAGGGTTTTAACAATGCTTTCATAGCCCCATCCTCCGTAAGCTTTTGTAGTTTCTTTAGGTATTTTGATCTTGCTTCTATCTCTGTTTTTATAAGCTTCAACAGCTGTTCTGGCAATCGTATAAGCATCTTCATCGAGAGTCTCAGGTTTTTCAGGATCAAAGGGAAGATGGACAGCACCCGGAATTCTGTTGGAATTACAGGTGGTAATGATTTTTGTACCATAGCAGTCGGCGAGTATTTTCATACCTGGTATAACGCACTGCATATCCACAACTACACAGTCTACTGCGCCTGTACCGATGACGAATTCTTGCCCAAGGATATTTGTAACAGTTGGTATGCCATACCTTGCTAACAATTCAGTACCTGTGCAGCAAAGCCCTCCGATGACAATGCCTTTTGCACCATAATCTTTTGCCAGCTGTTGGATTTCAGGAAGCTTGATTTTTTCAAGAACCTTCTCAATCATTACAGGAGAATGTCCATGAACCAGTATATTGACATGATCTTCTTTCATGATGCCGTAATTAACTTCTGTTTCCTTCGGTTCAGGGAGCCCAAACAGTATTTCTGTGGCAAGGGAGGAGCCAAACAGTGTACTATAGCAGTAAGCAAGGGCCGAGCGTTTTTCCTGTCCTGCAATCGCTCTCCAGTCTGTACAGCTTCCCAGGGTTGTCATATGGAGGGCTTCCATGATTTCATAGGATGCTGAACGGGGAAGAACATCAAGATTACCCCACACATCTTTTCTCTCCTGAGGAGCGAATACTTCAAGGAGGCGAATGTTCTTATTGTCCATTCTTGACAGGTCTTCAATGAGGATATCTGCAATTTCGCCTGCCAATTGCTCGGGAGTTTTGTTACTTATTTTCAGCTCAAGTTTTTTTGCCATTTCGATGATTCTTTCGGTCCCCTTAAGTTTTAAGTTGATTTTACCTTCTGCGACCCCTTTTATGGTGTATATGATTTCGTGAGCATGCCTTCCGTGGGCGGCAAGGCCAGATACAAGAGCCCTTATAATGTTGCTGATTACAATTTCATCCTGGCTTCTTCCGCAAATGCCTCTGGGGCTTTTTTCCGTGATGCGGCATGGACCCCATTGGCACATCCTGCAGCAGGTGCCTTTAAGTCCAAAACTGCACTGAGGCTGTTGGCTGGCAAATCTGTCAAGATAAGTTTCATTGCCGTCTGCCTCAATTTTTTCGATTAACATTTTGGTTGCTGTATTTGGTGTTTTCTGTAATACTTCAGTTTTATCCGGCATATCCGTATTTAAATATGGATATTTATAACTCATATCAGTTTCCCCCTCTTTAATTGACTAATTGAATTACTCTTGCGAATAAAGTCCGGCAGATAAATATCTTTCACCTGTATCGGGCAGAACAACAACAATTCGCTTACCCTTATTTTCAATTTGCTTTGCCAGAGTAAGGGCAGCCCAGGCAGCAGCCCCCGAAGATATTCCAACTAGGAGTCCTTCCAGTTTTGCAAGCTTTCTTGCAGTGTTTATGGCATCATCATTTGAGACTTTAATAATCTCATCAACTACATCTACATTTAATATCTCAGGAATGAAGCCAGCCCCAATTCCCTGTATTTTATGAGGTCCAGGCATTTCTCCTGAAAGTACGGCAGAAGCAGAAGGTTCCACAGCTACGACTTTGATATCAGGATTATGTGCTTTGAGGATTTCACCAACTCCTGTTAATGTTCCCCCGGTACCGACGCCGGCTACGAAAATGTCTATATTGCCGTTCGTATCGTTTAGTATTTCCTGGGCAGTGGTAAGCCGATGAATTTTTGGGTTGGAAAGGTTTTTAAACTGTTGTGGTATAAAGGCATTTCCATATTGTCTGGCAAGTTCCTCGGCTTTTCTTACAGCACCTTTCATACCTTCTGAACCTGGAGTGAGTACAAGCTCTGCCCCATAAGCTTTAAGAAGCATTCTTCTTTCAATACTCATCGTTTCTGGCATTGTCAGAATAAGTCTGTAGCCTTTTATGGCAGCTACCAGTGCAAGGCCTATACCGGTATTTCCGCTGGTTGGTTCAATGATTACTGTATCTTGGTTGATTAGTCCTTTTTTTTCAGCCTCGGCAATCATCGAATAGGCAATTCTGTCTTTTACGCTTCCTCCCGGATTAAAATATTCGACTTTTGCATAAATTTCCGCCGTGCCATCGTTAATACGGTTAAATTTTACAAGAGGGGTTTTTCCTATAAGACTTAATAAATTCTCATGCAAATTTTCCATAGTACACCTCACTATATACAAGTATTCATATATTTTTAATAAGAAAAGGAAAAGGCACAAAAATATTGGGTTATAAAATTATAACTTAAAAGATAATTTTATACCCAAGTATTCATATATATATTAACGATTATTATAACAATTTAGCAAGTTTTGTCAATATCCATTAAAAATGTATATTGTTAAAATTTATATGATTTTTTGATGTTGAAATTTATCATATTTATGATTAAAATAGACTACAAGTAAAAAACGGTAGATTTTGGGTATAATTTAAATGAAACAGGTGAAGCGATGATCCAGCTCATATTGTTCAAATTTGAAAAAAGTAATTTTTTATTACAGGAGGTTTGAAGATGCAGCAATTAACAAGAGATGAAGCACTTGCAATTTTAAAGAAGTATAACAAAGAGCCTTTTCATATCCAGCATGCCTTGACAGTTGAAGCTGTTATGAAATGGTTTGCAAAAGAATTAGGTTATGGTGATGAGGAAGAATATTGGGGAAATATTGGATTATTGCATGATATTGATTTTGAACTGTATCCTGATGAACACTGCCTTAAGGCACCGGAGCTGTTGCGTCAAGAAGGCGTAGGAGAAGAGATCATCCATAGTGTTGTTTCTCATGGCTATGCAATCACTGTAGGATGTGGTGCTACAATTGATGTGGTTCCAGAGCATGAGATGGAAAAAGTGCTCTATGCTGTAGATGAGTTAACAGGACTGATCTGGGCGGCAGCACTTATGCGTCCTTCAAAAAGTACAAAGGACATGGAACTGAAATCTCTTAAGAAGAAATACAAGAGCAAAGGCTTTGCTGCTGGCTGCTCAAGAGAAGTGATTGAGCGTGGTGCAAATATGCTTGGATGGGATCTTGACAAACTTCTTTCTATGACCCTTCAGGCAATGGCAGACAGCGAAAATATTATCAATCAGCAAATTTCATAAAAAATAGTTCAGCGTGAAATCTATCAGATTTTACGCTTATTTTTTATTACATAGGAAATTCCTCAAGATTTCCTATGTAATAAAAAAACTTTTTGAGCAGGGATGCACACACTTGCGTGTATTGTATTTTATTATATAAGAATATATGTTTATATGGGTAGAACTTGAAAAAATGTAAATTCAGTATTATACTTAAATGCGACTAAGAATTTTGAGAATAAAAGTCAATTGCATGAAAGGAGGTATTACGATGTATGATATTTATTCTTTTAAGCAAAGTCTTAAACGTTTAATGACAAAGTATATTGCTGTGATGCTTTGCGTTTGCATCATCGTGACCTCCATTCTTTCAGCAGTATTTATATTAATCCATGCCAATCATCAGCATGATCATGATGGACTTAATGGAACCTGTGCCACATGTATGCATTTAGCAACTGCTGAAAATTTACTTAAGCAGTTTTCTACAACAATAGTAGCCACTACTTTTTCATTTGTGTTTCACTTATTTATTTTTTGTTGTCCAAAGTCTTCTGCACCTTCTCTTAATCCCCCTAACCCATTTGGACAATCACACACTAGTTTAGTAAAATAATACTAACAGGAGGTTGTCAAAAATGAGGTCAAAGCAAAACA